>JBGCDN010000544.1:0-6771 GCA_045105495.1 Planctomycetaceae bacterium | reverse complement strand
TGTTGATCTGCAAAACGGCAAGTCAGAAGAACGAACTGGTTCTAATAGATACGTCGGCGTTCCCGGCATGAACGCGATCTGCAAACACATCGCCGCCAACCTGACAGTTCAAACACAAACTCGCATCACCAGCTTAACGCGAGATACGAAGTGGACGGTCGCTTCAGAAGAAGAATCGTTCGGCGACTTTGACGCGGTGGTTGTTGCGATTCCGGCAGTGCAGGCAGCAGAATTGCTGTCAGGTGTTTCTAAACTCGCTGACACGATTGCCAAGGTGGAAATGACGCCTTGCTGGACCACCATGTTGGCCTTCGAGACACCGATCGACGTTTCGTTTGACGCTGCGTTGGTTCATGATTCAGCCATCGCGTGGATGGCTCGCAACAGCAGTAAACCATCACGCCCAGCTAGCACTGACGGTTGGGTCGTGCAGGCCAGCGCGGAATGGTCGAAGGGAAATCTGGAACGTGATGCTGCCGATGTGGCCGCAGAGTTGCTGGCTGAGTTTCTACGGCTTGTAGAACACCCACTTCGTGTTCCAACTCACAACGTCGCCCACCGCTGGCGATACGCTTTTGCCGCCGCGCCGTTGGGGGCCGAGTCGCTGCTTGATCGCGAACTCTCACTGGCTATTTGCGGAGATTGGTGCCTGGGAAACCGTGTCGAGCACGCATTCCTAAGCGGACTGTCAGCTGCGGAGGCAACGTCCCGTTGCATCGGTGTGCGGCCACGTGGTTGAGAGGTTGATCGCAGGTGTCATCGCCGCATGTGCGGTTTGCAGGGTTTTTGGGGAGACCGGAAGGCGTTTACTCAGCATCTTGCTGGTTGGTGTCTTCATCTTCTTCTGGAGGCGGGGGCGGTGGTTTTGGGCCAAGGAACACAGCCGGATCAGGTAGGTTTGCGGTTGGGATTTCCTGAATCAGAATATGCATTGCGTTTTGTTCAATGAACTGTGTGTTCTCCTGATCGACGTTCATGATCGGTGATTGGGCCACTGAGGCGATCAGCCACGCCTGGACGGTTCCAGCTCGATTCAGTTTTGGGAATGTGAACCGACCGTTCCCAAAGCTCTGTTCCAAATCGCTGCGACCGTAGTCGGTTCTTGATTCTCGCATGCGGGCTCCAAACTCCTGGACCACTGAAGTCTTGCGATTGAGTCGATCGATACCCATCGACTGATACATATCGACCATTTGATCGGCAACCAAAGGCGAATCAGTCTCGTACGTTGGCCTGCCCCATGGATCGAAGTTAATGATGTTGCCGTCAGATTCTTCGTATTCCTTGTAGCGAGTTACTCCGAGAAATAGCCACGCCGATTGAACCTGAATGGATCCTGGGTTCTTGACCGTTAGTTTGAACATCCCTGCGGGAGAGTCCTGCTGCATGTTTTTCGGACTCGGTGCGAACTCCAGTTTGACATCGAACCCTTCGACGTTTTGCTTGAAGTCTGTGGCGTGCAACTGGCGTCGCCCCCAGGGTGTCATCAAAACTTTCACCTGGAAACTGTCTCTTGTGTCAGCCCCAAATCGATTCAATTGCTGATCGAATGGTGGATTCGCTTTTTGTTGGTTCCAGTTATTCCAGTAGTATCTGCCTTCACTGGATTGCCCCGTGAACTGCAGGTTTGGCGTGTTACCTGAAACGGCGACATCTTCATTCCGGCCACCCGACGACTGCACATCGAATCGAGCAACCTGAATGACTCCACCGGCTCCGATTTGGGTCACGCTGGCAACCTTCAAATCACCCTGGCTGACTCGCAGTATGCCCCCCAGTACCCCAGCAGCGACGCAACCACCAAGTACAACAAACACCGTGTACAGCATCATCGTTCGCTTGCTAAAGCGAAACAGCAGGATTGCGAACAACCCGATGAACAACGTGTAGATTCCGAACAGACCTGCAACGTACAGCCGGTTAAGTTGCACTTCCGTTTGGTAGTCGGCCGGTTCGACGTAAGTGTTTTTTAAAAATTCGCGGATGACGGGTCCGTCGAGGTTCCGAATTCGATTTGCGATCCTCTGCCGCGCCTCTGCGCCTTTTGAAGAGAAGAGTGGGTCAGCGAATTCGCGAATTTCGCCCAGCCCCATACTTCGTACCGGAGCCGTAGCTTTAGTATCTGCCAGCGTGAAGGTGAGTGGCGATTCTGAAGTGATCGCAGTGAGGACGTCCTTCGATTCCGAATGGAAGAACAGCGTACCTCCCTCGCAGACCCACTCGGCAAGGCATCGCCATTGTGTCTTGTTGAGGTTGGATGCCGGTGTGGCTTCTGGGAAAACGATAGCCTGAACTGGAACCAATGGAGCAGGGTGTGTCGGGATCTGCCATGATTTTGCATTTAGGCTGCGGATGTCTCGACCGCCTTTTCCTGCAGTTGGTGATCTTCCCTGGCTATTTGCAGCGTTGACGATCTCAGTGGTGCTTTGTTTTTTTTGCGTAATCAGCCGGCGGCCACTGTCATCGATTAGCAATACGAAGTTTTCGTTCGACTTAAAGTCACTGCCAGTCGAGATTGGGAGTTCGTTGCGGAACAAAACACGACTGCCAACCCGAAGTTCAGCAAAGCATTCGAACCAGTCTTCAAGGTTCCGAATCGTTCCAAATCGACGCGTTGATTTTGGAGCCAGCGTCATCTCACCGAGATACACTTCGTTTCCACCAATCGGGTTGGTCAGAAACAGTTGGCCTTCGATGATGCTTTCTGTGTTGTTTGTCAGCAGCAGCGAAATGGGAATCGGTTCCAGGCGGTCAACGACACCATCCCACCCGGCGGTCGCTTCGATAATCAGCCCGTTTGTATTCACGGGATCGCGGTCGCGATCGTCCTGCGCGTAGGTTGCGGTCGTACAGCAGCAGATGAGGCAAGCGATGGCTGTCTGCAGGTAGCTCAGAAGTGTGTTCCGCATCAGTTTGTCTCCTGTGCGGTTTCAGGTTTCGGAGAGGGCTCTACCGTGGGCTGTTCAAGTTTCGGTTTCGCTGGGATCGGTGGTGGTTCCAGATACCAGCCTCTTAGCTTGCGGCCGGTTCTACGAATCATGAACAGCATGATTATGAGAAGAACACCATGCAGCACGTAGAACGGAAGTGTCGAACCCGCCGCCGTTGTAGTGGTGCTCAGGTTTGGGAAGTCTCGCCCGAGCTCGTTGAAGATTGAACCGAAGAGGCTGAACGGAGATGCCATTGCGATAGTCGGAGCCCATGTCTCAAGAAACGCATTCGTCCGTAGCTCTCGAATTTCGTGGTACATCAGAATCGGGACCAGCGGGGCTCCAAAGATGAAGACCATGTAGCCTGCGACCGTGCCCAGCATCGCCGATGTTTTCAGCCATGACTGTTGGCAAAGATGCCTGAAGATCAAATACAGCACGGTGGTCGCCAAGGTCAGGGCAAGTGTCCCTTCGATATGAGCTTGAGCAAAGTTGACCGTATGTGTTCCATTCCACCATGTAACGCTGTGGGGGAACAAGGTGGCGTCTCTCGGGGCAAGCAAGACCTGTTCGAGAAACAATGGCATGCCAATCGCCGCGGCAGTGCTGAGTGTTGCAAACAGGAGAAACGCCCAATTGTCGATCCTGGCAACTTCAATCCGCTTTCCCAAAACAAACGGCGTTGGGATGTACAGCGTGTTTCGTGCGTGTGAGAACACAAACACAGCCAGAATCATGGCGATGCCGTGAACAACAAGATTGAAGATGTGAACGACATACGCGAAGTCGCCTGGTGGAGGCCCGCCTCGCATCGTAATGAGGTAGCTCACCAGGCCCATAAACAGGAGCCGAGCAACCGCCATCAAGCCAGCCAGGCCGACAAAGCCAAGCCCCCAACGCAATAGACCATCCATCCGCCGCGACGCATCGCTGCGGTTCTCATAGAAGAAGGCAATCTCTGACGGTCGCTGAATGTGATAGCGCAAACGAAACCACCGTTTACGTTTGCTATCGCCTGGGCGTACGACTTCGCCAAACGTACTGTTGTCTCGAATAATTCCGTACAACGGACCGAGGAAAATACCCATCGTGGCAAATGCTATCACGGTTGAAATTCCAGCACAGCACCCAAGGAACACTGTTTGGAACTGCGGAAATGCCATTCCGGGTCCGGAAGCAAATTCCGGGCTGGCCGTATAAACTGGCTGCATCAGAACCGGAAATGGTGTTAGGCAAAATGGCTGAAACGGAATCGGTGTCGCACTGATCGCGCAGAGGAAACTCGCGCCGACGATTACAAGAACAGCAGAACCAAGTTCGTTGATATAGAGAGACAGCCACAGCGTGACCAACGCGAGAGCCATGCAGTACAGCCACAGCACAAATACGCCGGCCGCAAACGACAGCGGATCGACGCCACCCAACGTCAGGCACAGAACCAGATAAGGCAGCAGCAGGAAGAACACGAGCCCCAGAAAAAGATTCTGCGAGAGCGCTTTGCCGATGACGAACCGAATCGGTGATATGCCGCTTAAAACAACCTGGTCGAAATAACGCCCCATGCGAGGTCCCCAGAAGACGGAGATCAATCGCAGAGGAATCAAGAAGGTTGCAAGGATGGTCGCTCCACCCAGAAGTATCAGGCTAAGTGTTTGACCGAAGCCGATTCCTTCCGTGATTTGCCTGAAGGTCCGATCGTCGGGGTCCAGCAACAGCGGCATCACAAACATCATGATCGCGCCGTTGAGTAGCAGGCCGGCCGATCCGATGGTGAAGCTGGTAAACAGATTTGTTCGATCGCGACCAAACGTGGGGCTGTCAAACAACCCGGCGACCATCTTGCGTACGGCGTTCATGTCACCTTCCCCGCAGTCGACCGCATGAATATCTCTTCAAGGTTTGGAGCGTCCTCTGCAAATTGCGTGATGCGAAGGTCGTTCTCAATCAGCGCCTTCAAGATAAAGTTGCCGTCCGGCTCAAGCGTATCGATGACAAGAAACTGATCGCGCACATGACATGCATTGACACCTTCCAGGTTGGACAGAATCTCCAACGCCGCGTTAGTCTGCTCCGGTTGGACGCGAACCTTGATGACTTTCTTCGCTTCACTGTGATGTTGGTGAAGCGAACTGATATCGCTGTCCAGAACCAGTTTGCCCGCCTCCATAATGCCAATGCGATCGCTGATCTCTTCAAGGTCTGGCAGAATGTGTGAGCTAACGATGATGGTTTTTCCCATCGACGCCAGTTCTCGAATAATCAACCGCAACTCTGTCCGCGCGCGTGGGTCGAGTCCGCTGGCAGGTTCGTCGAGAACCAGTAGTTCCGGATCGTGAAGCAAGGTCTTGGCGAGCAGCAGTCGTTGCTTGTTTCCAGTTGAGAGACCTTTGACCATGACTTCCTCGCGGCCAATCAGGTCGGTCAATTCGCAGACATCTCGAACGCGATCGCCTCGTTCTTTTCTGGGCAGGCCGTACATGCAGGCGAAGTATTCGAGGTATTCGCCGATGGTTTGGTTTCGGGGGCTACCGAATTCGGCAGGCATGAATCCGAGGATTTCGCGTACGGATCGCGGAGATGCTCGAACCGATTGACCGCCAACGCGAATGTCGCCCATGTCTGGCTTGGCGAGAGACGAAATCATTCGCAGCAGTGTTGTCTTGCCGGCACCATTCGGCCCGATCAGGCCAAGCGTCTTTCCGCGTTCCAGCTTCAGAGTGACCCCATCCACGGCGATCAGATCGTCGTACCGCTTTGTGACGGCTTCGATTTCAACAACGGTGTCGGTCAAGTCGGCCCCATGGCAGAGACAGCAGCAGAGTTCAAACCATAGGTTCGTCTGCGGCGCGGATATCTTAACTGAAAATCTGTTCGTTTCATTCTGCCGCTGCAATGGCCAATAAGCAATGACCGGTTTTTTTGCCCCAGCCGTGGCCGAGTGACTGCGTTCAATATCCGAGCGGACTGATGAGACTGAGCAACTGGGCTGCGAGACGAATACAAATAGGAACACAAATAGAGCTGACGCAGCGTTGGCTTCATCCGCGATGGCGATGTGATATAACCGCTTCGATTCATCCCTGTTTGCCCTCATGGTTACACGATGTCTGAGACACAGCGGCTGGTTGTCGGAGTGCCGACGGAAACGAAAGAGTGCGAAACGCGAGTCGCCATTTTTCCGGGTTCGGTGTCGAAACTTGGGAAGATGGGCTGCGATGTGCACGTGCAGCGTGACGCCGGTGACCTCGCCGGGTTCCTGCCGGATAGCTATACCGACGCCGGAGCAACGGTGACCGATCGGGATGCGATTCTCTCCGGGTCGGATGTTCTTGTCGGCGTGAACCTGCCGTGGGTCGGTGGCGATTGTTCGGTTCTCAAAGAGCAACAAATCATCGTCGGTTGCTGTGACCCATTGTGGGAACCAGAAAAGTTCAAGGCCGTAGCCGAACGCAACGTGACCTGCTTCGCCTTGGAACTACTACCCAGAATTACCCGTGCTCAGAGCATGGATATTCTGTCTTCGATGGCGACCTGCGCGGGTTACAAAGCCGTCTTGTTGGCAGCACAGCATTCAAATCGGCTGTTCCCCATGCTCATGACGGCCGCCGGCACGGTTAAGCCCGCGCGGGTTCTGGTGATTGGAGCGGGTGTTGCCGGACTGCAGGCGATTGCGACCGCGAAGCGATTGGGAGCTGTTGTTTCGGCGTACGATGTTCGGCCTGCGGTAAAGGAACAGGTCGAAAGTCTGGGCGGCAAGTTCATTGAACTGGAACTGAAGACACAGGATTCTGAATCCAAAGGCGGCTACGCCAAAGAGATGGATGAAGACTTCTACAAACGC
>JBGCDN010000543.1:0-5543 GCA_045105495.1 Planctomycetaceae bacterium | reverse complement strand
CCTGCGTTGGACCTGGAAAAATCGGTCAGCGCTTCCAGTGATACAGATGATGTTACAGACAGTCAGGCTGCTGCCATGGCACTAGCTGCTGGCTCGATCGGGCGTCGAGGACGACGCCCAATGTTTTCGGCAGCTGCAAGGCTAAAGCGAAAGCTACTGAAGAAGAACTAGACATATTTTGGATTGTTACACCAAATAATTCGTAAGAGACAGAGCTATGAGTCGACGCAAGCGTGGCGACGATCAGAAGAAAAAGAAGCCTCAAACACCAGACCACGGCACATTGGTGCCGGGACGTGGGCAGGACTTCCAAAGGCCTGATGGCAGCGAAGAGATGTCAATGGGCCCATTGACACCGGCCGGGGGCGAACAGTTCGGAACCATACAGGCAGGATCAGATCCGCTGGCAGGTAGTCCGGAAAAGTTTCCGTCAACGGGCACTAGAAGCTTTGCAGCCGATAGTTCTGTGGTGCAGCCGAGCATCTTGAAAACGATTGGTGCGCCGGGAGCGGACGATGAACTGGCCACTGTGATCCAGAGCCAGTTTGGTTCGGACACTGCCGGTGGCGACGCAGGAGATGCTGCAACCACTTCTGCCGATCTGGGTGCGGTTCTTCACATCCGTAAGCACAACGTTGAAGGCAAGCTCTCCGGTATTGTCCCGGTTGAGGGCGATGAAGAAGTGCCAGGCGCGCTGATTCCAGACTCAGATCGGCCAGAGTACGACGTTCTCGCAGAACTCGCCCGGGGCGGTATGGGTATCGTCTACACCGCGGTGCAAACATCTCTGAATCGACGGCTCGCGCTGAAGACGCTGCGTCCAGGCTCAGGGACGACGAAGAAGGGAGACACCGAGCAGGCTTCAAGTTTGCAGGAAGATCGCAAGCTTCGAGACATGTTTGTATCGGAAGCTGTTGTAACAGCCAATCTGGTGCACCCGAACATCGTTCCAGTCCATGACCTCGGCCAGACCGACGATGGCAAACTCTTCTACTCGATGAAGCAGGTCGAGGGCGTTCCGTGGCATCTGAAGATGCAGGAAATGACCGTTGAAGAGAACCTCGACATCCTCATGAAAGTCGCCGACGGTGTCGCGTTCGCGCATAGTCGCGGAGTCATTAACCGAGACCTGAAACCAGAGAACGTTGCTATCGGTTCATTCGGCGAAGTGGCCGTGTTGGACTGGGGACTTGCCGTTACAACGCCGGCGTTCCGACAGCGTGATTCGGTTCTCGTGCACAGTGAAGGGTTCGGTGGTAGCCCAGGCTACATGGCACCAGAACAGGTTCGCGGCGTAATTTCGGAGATCACCTACGCGACTGATATCTACCTACTGGGTGGTACGCTTTATCAGATCATTACGGGCCGAGCACCGCACCAGTTTGCAGCGTATGACAATCTGTCGTACGCAGAAGCAATCAGCGAAACTCTGCAGGCTGCTTTAAGCAATCAGATTGAGCAAACCGACCAACAAGGTGAGCTGCTGGATATCGCACTGAAAGCAATGGCCAGCGAAGCATCGGATCGCTACCAGAGCGTGGAAGCATTCCAGGATGCAATTCGAGAGTATCGAATCACGGGCCGCGCGGAAGAGTTGATGCGGAAGGCATCTGCTCGAGCTCAAAAGCACGGATACTCTGACTATCAGGGAGCAGTCGCCCTTTACGACGAAGCGGCTCGCAAGTGGCCGGAAAATCAAAGAGCGAAGAAAGGCCTTCGAGAAGCGAAGCTCGAATACGCGGGCTTGGCTCACAAGCGGGGTGACTACGACCTTGGCCTTCAGGTCATTGCTGATCACGATGCTGAGCCTGAGTTCAAACCTGTGCTCAAAAAGTTGGTTGCTTCGCAACGCCGCCGGGGCGTGATGAAGTGGACCTGGGGTGTGACCACGGTCGCTGCCGTGTTGGGTTTCGCGTTTGCGGGCATCAAGTGGAACGATGCCATTAGCCAAACTAAGAAAGCAGAAGACGCGAGAGTCGTTGCTGTGGCGGCTGAGAAGGAAGCAAAAGCTGAACGCGATAGGGCAGCGACTGCTGAGAAGACAGCAACGGCAGAGAAGACACGGGCCGAGACAGCGCTAGCCAACTTGGAGTCTGCAACTAAGACACTCGCAGAAGTTGAAAACGACTTAACGGACAAACGGACAGAGTTGTCAGAAGCTGAATCGAAGCGCGAGATGGCACAGATGATGTTCGAAATGGCGGAAGCCAAACGAACAGATGCCGAACAAAAACGCTTGGAGGCGATCGCCAAGCGGGCAGAAGCTGAGACCAAACAAGCGGAAGCAGTCGCCGCGTTAGGAAAAGCGAGCCAACGTGCCGAGGCCGCCCAAAAACAAAGCATCAATGCCGAATTCAAAGCGTGGGAAACTGAGTTGCTAGCTGCTAGCAAGTCAGGCAATTACAGAGGTGCTCTCGAAGTCGTTGAGGAGATGCTTGCGGCTGAGAATCCGCTTGTCGACGAAAGCCGCTCGATCTTCGAGAAGCTCAGAGACACACTGAAGAGCAGTCGATCCATCGGAAGTAGCGTTAACTCTGCCGCCGCGAATTCATCAGGAAACTCGGTGGTTATTAGCGGGACAGACCGAAATGGTCGCGGCACGGTAAGTGTGTGGCCGGTCGGGTCGAGTCAGGGTATTTCAGCAAAGCCAGTTGATGGCTTCCCCACAACAATCGCTTCCGACGCCATTGCAGTTTCGCCGAATGCGAAACTCGTCGTTGGCAATGCTGGCAAAGATATCACTGCATGGAATATCGGCGGCGATAAGAACGGCGAGGTAATACTGCTTGACCAAAAGGCCAGCGCGATTCGGTTTTCTGATGACGGTGATCGACTTGTCATCGGCACAGAGAAGGGTGAGGTCTACGTTTTTGCTGTTCAGGAAAACTCCGTCGAACTCCTAACGAAGCAATCATTAAGTGGGTACCGCGTTAGTGACCTGTATTGGCTGGAAGAAGACGCCCAAAACGGTTTTCTGATGGTTGTTCTGAACGGAACGCGGCAGGCGCTTTGCGGATCAATCCCATATGAGGTTACCGATGGTCGCTTGACGTTGCCGGCCTTAAAAGCAGATGGCAAAGCATACCGATGGAGCCAGTTGGAACTTCCCGCAACTAAGCGACCGCGACTGGCAAAATTGTACGTCAGTCGAGATCAGCAGAAGCTGGCAATTAGTAACCTGGACGACGGTGATGTTGTTCTGCTTCCTCGCCTACGTGGAACCAATGAAAAGCGAGAGTTCCCATTTCGTTCCGGGTACGACATGGAGGAAGCGAGCGAAGAATGGCTGTTTGAGAACCTGCATGCCGCGACAGTCACTCAGATCGCATTTTCATCCAGTGGCCGCCGAATGGTAACTGGTGCTGAAGACGCTTCGATCAAGACCTGGGACCTGGCGAATGGTCAGTTAACACCTGCGTTTAACAATGTGTTTCCGATATCGGATGGCACAACCACGTCCCTCAAGGAATCCAACCACCTCAAAGGGCATGCAGATTCGATTGTGTCACTCGCTTTCCTTCCAGACTCTGAAAACAGAATCGTGAGTGTCAGTCGGGACGAGACGATTCGGATCTGGGACCTGAAGCGATACTCGTCTGAACGTGAAACCATTTTGAAGAGTCGTTCTGAGCTCGCTAAACGACGAAGGTCTTCCAAGACCGTGTGGTTGAGAGCAACCGGGTTGTTGAACACTGTGTTGGTCAGAAGGCGGGTGCCTTCGACGCTTTTTTTTTTGACGAGCCTTGTTCCACAGCAACTTGAGGTTCCGAAGTTACCCGAAAAGAATCCGGTTCGCGTTGTTAAGGGACACATTGGCGAGGTCTCTTCTGTCGCGTTCTCACCGAATGGAGAACAGCTAGTCACCGCCGGACAGGATCAGACAGTCAGAACATGGGACACGGCAACAGCAGCTGAAAACAACGAGTTTTCAGAAGGACATTCATACAACATCAGCAATGTTGAATTCCTACGAGACGGCAGGTACCTGATCACCACCAGCTACGACGGGACCTTGCTGCTATGGGACACCGTCGATGACAACGATGGCCTCGGCCGAGAAGTCGCACGACTGACTACCCTTGGCATGTCGAACGCCTTGGCAGTTTCACAGGATGGCAACTTCATTCTAACGACGCTGGTTAACCCCACCGGTGAGTTCAAACAGGTGTATGGCGCGGCGGTCTATCGAAGTGCTGCACTCAGTGCGGGGGGCAAGATTGAACCCATCGTGACGCTAATGGGAGTGCACGAAGTAACTGTCTCGGCACTTGCGATTTCGCCGGATTCAGAACGTCTCATCACGGCTGACCGGCTAGGCAAAGTTAGCGTGTGGAACGCTGAAGGGCGAAATCTGCAACAGGATCAAACAGCCCACGAAGATGGTGTGTCCGCAATGGCTTTCCTCTCGAACGAGGAACTCATCACAGCCGGATTCGACGGCAAGATTAAGCTATGGCAAGTATCAGCTGATGGCGAAATAACTCCGAACGAAGATCGTTTGTTCGACATCGACGCGACCTACGTTTGGCGTCTTCGCGTATCACCAGATAAGCAATCTTTTCTCACGTCGGCGTTCTCGCAGGACAAGGGAGAAGACGCTGCATTGACTCTCACGATTCAGGCATGGGACGTTGAATCAGGTGCGGCGATCGGAGAGCCGCTAGACCAAAAAGTCTTTAAGAAGGGTACGGCGAAGGCTTATCAGCACGACATTGCATGGTCCCCCGATGGTACTCGCGCGATGGTTGTTG
Source organism: Planctomycetaceae bacterium (assembly GCA_045105495.1). GTDB lineage: Bacteria > Planctomycetota > Planctomycetia > Planctomycetales > Planctomycetaceae > CAYNWT01. The sequence continues at coordinate 792 of JBGCDN010000543.1, read as the reverse complement.
TTGACGGTTCGATCCAACTGTTTGACACGGATAGCTGGGACAGAGTCTTAAGACTTCGTGAGCGACGAAGGGCCGTCACCCCAAGTGCTGCTGTATTCTCACCAACCAACGATAGGACGTTCGCAACGTTCGATGAGCGGACCGTTCATCTCTGGGAACTGACGGAAGAAGGCCCCGCGACAGAAGCAATCCACGCCGGAACCTTTCGTTCAAGCGCGCGAGTTGCGGCGGCTGGATTTTCGTCAGACGGTCAATATGTCATCACAGGTAGTCGATCCATTCGAGTCTACAGGTCCGCGAAGACAGATGCGGCATCTGTTCTGAGGATTGAAGAACCTACGAACCCAGACGATGAACGGTCGCTGGTCCATGGCGGAGTTCTTAGCTGGGTGGAGTTCACGCCTCGAAAAGGTTCCTATCAATTCGTGAGCAGTGGGGCTGATGGGACCGCAAAGATTTGGGACTGGGATCACACGAACCAGAATGCTGTAACCAGCCGAGACCTCAGACATGACGCCGCTGTTCGTCAGGTGCGTTGGTCACCAGATGGAAAATCTGTTTTGACGGTCGGCGATGATGGTAAAGCGAAGCTGTGGGACGCGACCAACCCGGCAGCAGACGCTGTTGAGTTACCGTTGCCGGATCCAGATGCGTCTTACAAGTTTTCATGCTGTGCCTTTTCACCAGATGCTGCTGTGTTCGGTGGTGCCAAGTGGCCTGCAGCAGGTGGGCTGAATCAGAAGCGTCAGGAAAGTATCGTGGTGATTTGGAAACTCGACGGCGACATTACTG
>JBGCDN010000542.1:0-6509 GCA_045105495.1 Planctomycetaceae bacterium | reverse complement strand
CGCGTTCCACTCCGATGTAATAACTCCGCGCGAGGCCGGCGACGATCTTCACGCCAACTCCACGTCGAACCATCCCAAAGTAAGCCGCCCCACGAGCAACAGCTAAATCAAGACGTTGGTTATCAAGCACCTGCGGCGACCAATCTTCTCCGTCGCTAAACCAGCTCGTCAACGAAGTCAGCAAGCGATCGCGCAGAATGGGAGAAGCGAAGAAGCCACCGTTGAAAAGAACAATGTCTGGCCGCCCGGAATTTGTTGCGTCGGGATCGGCTTCAGTCGCATCAGCGTGCGTCTTGAGAAACGATGCCAGATATCGAGTAATCGCCGGATCAGCAGCATACGGGAGTCCAAACTCCTGAAAACCAGACTGACGCTTCTGAGGCTTGTCGCTGAGTTCCACCTTCGGCAGGAACCCATTCACCAGAATCTCAACAACCTCATCGCGCGAAATCTCTGCCTGGATACCACCACCAATGAGCTTCCGGCCACTGCCGGGCAGATTGACGGTGTACGATTTTGGCGGATCCTCTCCCAACATGGTTTCTTTGACATGCCGACATGTTGGGACCAAAACGCTCCACTGCCTCGGTTCCAGCTTGCCACCCGGCTTCAGCTTCTGCTCAATCGCATGTGCGAGCGCGAGGTCCAGGTTGTCGCCACCCAGCATCAGGTGATCGCCAACGGCGACACGATGGAACTGAACCTTGTCGTCAGCAGCCGGGCGGACATGGATAAGCGTCAGGTCTGATGTACCGCCACCGATGTCACAAATCAGAATTGTCTGACCGGGTGAAACGTGTTCTTCCCAATCGTCGCGATGCGAATAGACCCACGAATAGAAAGCAGCCTGCGGTTCTTCAATCAGAACCACCTTCGGCAACCCCGCCTGCCGCGCTGCCGTGACGGTTAGCTCGCGGGCGACTTCGTCAAAAGACGCGGGGATGGTGAGAACGACATCCTGCTCGGCCAACGGCGACTGTGGAAACTCATGATCCCACGCCTGACGAATATGCCCCAAATACCGCGCGCTGGCATCGACAGGTGAGAGAGATTCGACATCCGGGGCCCCATGCCAAGGCAGCAGGTTGGCTCGGCGATCTACCCCGGAATGGCACAACCACGATTTCGCAGACTCCACAAGCCGCCCGGGAACCGCTCGACCATGATCGCGAGCGAACACACCAACGGCGTACTTCTGATCTCCACCCCACGGCAGATCCAACGCATTGTCGGAAAGTTCACCGCTGCCGGGTTCGTAATGAAACGAAGGCAGTGTCTCACGGCGTTCGACTTCGCCCGCAGCGATAAGTTGTGGGACGGCGAAGGTGAGAATCTTGCGATCGTCCACCTCGGTATCAACATAATTCACCGCGCTGTTGGTTGTGCCAAGATCGATGCCAACAACGAATCGTGATAGTTCTTTTTCATCAGTACTCATGCGCGTCAGGATAGCGATTTTGACGCACAACTGCCTGTTTGATGCAGGCAAATGTGCTCGAAACGAGCCCCGATGCTTCGTACGGTTTTCTGCACCGCAGTTTGTGGTTCGGAAGCACCTGAACCTACGAAAGTTCACATTCCCACGTTGCGGAGTCACGATTTCTGCCGGGAATATCTGGCTTACGCATCGAGGTGGGATGCGATTTCTGAGCGACTGCCTAAACTGGGCCGACCATGTTGGCCATCGACGTCAAAAACCTAAGCAAGCACTACAAAGTCTACTCCAAGAAGGAGGGGCTGCTGGGATCGCTGTCCGGGCTCTTCAAACGCGATTACCGTGAAGTCAAAGCTGTCGATGACATTAGCTTTCAAATTGACGAAGGCGAGATGATTGCGTTCCTCGGTCCCAACGGAGCCGGGAAGACAACAACGCTGAAGCTGCTTTCTGGCCTCATCCACCCAACCGGCGGATCGGCGACGGTTCTCGATCATGTCCCGTGGCAACGTGAAGACGCCTATCGACGACGCTTCGCCCTTGTGATGGGGCAGAAAAATCAACTCTGGTGGGACCTACCCGCGCAGGAATCGTTTCGGCTGCACAAGGAAATCTATCGGGTCCCGGCTGACGATTTTGACAAGCGATTGGACGAACTGACAAGCTTGTTGGAAGTGAAGCAGCTGATCTCTCAACCGGTTCGAGAACTCTCGCTGGGCGAACGTATGAGAATGGAACTCATCGCCGCTCTCCTGCATCGACCCGACATCCTGTTTCTCGACGAACCAACCATCGGCCTCGACGTGGTCTCGCAACGCCGCGTGCAGGAATTCCTGCGGTACTACCAAAAAGAACAGGGCATCACTGTCCTACTAACTAGTCACTACATGAAAGACGTCGAAGCCCTCTGCGAACGAGCGGTGGTGATTAGCAAAGGAAAGCTGTTGCACGACGGATCGCTGGACGAGATCCTCGATAGGTTCAGTCAACACAAAGTCATCGAACTGCAGTTCGCTGGCGCAACGCCTGAGGGTTTGGATTCGTTCGGACGGGTTATCGAATCGAAACCGCCGCGAGTAAAAATCGAGGTGAACCGAAACGACGTAACGGAAACACTGACTCGAATGCTCTCGCAGTTTGATGTCGACGACGTAAGTGTTTCTGAACGGCCACTTGAGGAAGTCATCGCTGAACTGTTCTCGACAGACGGAACCGATCAGCCTGAACCAGAGGTCGCCGCATCAAGATGATGGCAACCGCTCGCACCAACTGGGTCATCTTAAAAACCAGCCTAGAAGCGCGGTTGGTTTATCGGTTGGACTTTCTGTTTGCGACGCTGGTCCGCTTCCTTCCGATCGTCACGCAGATCTTCCTTTGGGGGGCGATCTTTGCGAATGCTGACGGCGAGCTACTTGGTTACACATATGAGAACATGGTCGCCTACTACCTGCTGACCATGATTGCTCGGGCGTTTTCCAGCATGCCGGGTCTGGCGAGTGGGATCGCCACCGAAATCAGAGACGGGACCGTCAACAAGTATTTAACACAACCAGTAGACATGGTTGGGTTCATGTTCTGGCATCGCGTTGCCCACAAACTGGCCTACTACGTGATGGCTGCGATTCCGTTTGCAATCGTGTTCTGGCTCTGCCGAAGTTACCTGCCTGGCTGGCCGGAATCCAATATCACGCTGGCTTGGTTCGCTTCGCTGGTCATGGGGTTTCTCATTGGGTTCCTGCTGGAAGCCTTGATCGGACTGATCGCGTTTTGGTTCTTGGAAGTCAGCTCGCTGGTCTTCATCTACATGATGATTAACTACTTCCTGTCCGGCCACATGATCCCCATCGAGTGGATCAGCGAATTCAGCGTCCTCGGAATCCGCATCGGCGCGTTTGTTGAACATCTGCCGTTTCAGTATCTCGCATACACACCGTCAGCGATCATGCTCGGCAAGATTCCCCCGTCAGAAATTAACGGCGTCCTGCTTACCGAACTCGCTTGGGTCGTCGGCCTGTTCATCGCCGTTCGAGTCGCCTTCAACCAAGGCATCAAGCGCTACAGCGCCTTCGGCGGCTAAGGCAACTTCCAGTTGCATCGGTGTGCGGCAGCTTCGTTGGGATGGTGCGTGCTGATGGAGTCTCGCCGCATGGTCGGTGTTTGGACTCTTCTGAGAACCTCAGCGAGTGAACGGCTCGTGGCATTTCACGTTCTGCAATTCACGTCCAATATGTGAAAACACTGGTACCCTTTCGCTACTGCTACGGTTCGATCTATCGTTCTTCCTCGCACTCAACTTTGAAGAGAACCGAAATGCCTGTTGCTCGAATTGATGAAAAAGCTGCCGTCAAACGCGTCATGGATATGATTGCGATCCCGGGAAGGAGCGGCGAAGAAGCTGCGATCGCAGCGTTCGTGGTCAAACAACTCAAAGCGGTTGGTGTGAAGCCGTCGCAAATTTCGTACGACAGTGCAAATAAGAAGAGCCCGATTGGCGGCGAGATTGGGAATCTCATCGTCAAGCTTCCCGGTACTGTCAAAGGACCGCGACGGTTGCTGATGGGACACATCGATACGGTTCCGCTTTGCGTTGGGGCGGTTCCTGTTAAGAAGGGCGATTACATTCGTCCAAAGAACAAAACCACGGCGCTTGGCGGAGACAACCGAGCTGGAGCATGCGTCGCGCTCACGGCGGCCATCGAGATTCTCAAACGCAAACTGCCGCATCCACCGCTGACATTGTTCTTCCCAATTCAGGAAGAGATCGGACTCAATGGTGCTCGATTCTTAACGAAGTCGAAGCTTGGAAATCCGAAGCTGTGTTTCAACTGGGACGGTGGCAGCACCGCTGTCGCGACGATCGGGGCGACCGGCGCAGTGAACATGGACATTGAAGTGACCGGTATCGCCAGCCACGCGGGTGCCCATCCGGAAAACGGAGCCAGCGCTGCGGTGATCGCATCGAAGGCCATCGCGAGTCTCTACGAAAACGGTTGGCATGGAGATGTGAAGAAAGGCAAGAAGACCGGAACCAGCAACATTGGTGTCGTTGAAGGTGGCGACGCCACAAACGTCGTCATGCCTCTCATCAAACTTCGCGCTGAGGCTCGGAGTCACAACACAGCATTCCGAAAGAAGATTGCTGCTGAGTTTGAAAAGGCGTTCAAGGCGGCGGCGAAGTCAGTGAAGAACGCGGCGGGGCAAACGGGGTCGGTATCTTTTGATGTGGAACAACGATACGACTCGTTCGCGATCTCGCCGAAGGAACCTGTGGTTCAAGCGGCCTGCGAAGCCATCAAGGATCATGGAATAGAACCTGTCACCAAAATCAGCAACGGTGGCCTCGATGCGAACTGGCTGACGGCACATGGGTTCCCAACGGTGACTCTTGGTTGCGGGCAAGCTGCGATTCATACCGTCGATGAGGAGCTACACATTCCGTCATTCCTGCAAGCGTGCAGCATTGGCCTGATGCTGGCGACGGACGCTTAGAAGGTTTCTCAAAAGAACAACCGGCAGTCGGTCGCCGCGAGGCTCGCGATCAGCGCACGAAAAAAGCCTGTGGGTCTTTTTAGATCCACAGGCTTGAGAGGTGCGGGCGGGATTTGAACCCGCGAATGGTGGATTTGCAATCCACTGCGTTAGCCACTTCGCCACCGCACCGTGTTGAACTCGGTTGATTCGAGTATAGCGGTTACATCGGATAAGCTTCCACCGTCCTTGACTGTTTTCACCACTGCCTCCGGACTCCCGGACCTGCGATCCCTGTGTGGACTGCCTTCTATTGCAAAGTTCGCCGGTTGGACACAAATGTTCCGTCCACGGTTCGCACGTCGAGGGGCTTAAAGAAGTATATTTCCAGGCAAAGTGACGCGATTCAAATGGAAATCGCAGACTTGGCCCTTCGAGCCGATTCGCTTAGCCAACCGCTGAGAATTGCCTAGCTCGAACAATCGCCTCGACTACCTCGCTTATCGAAAGCCCACGAAGCCCCTCGCCTCTCGGCTCTAGAAAACGCTCAACACCACGGGTACTATGCTTGCCGCTTCAAGGTGAGGAGAGCACTCGAGCACGGTCGGCTCGAACACGGTTCCGTCGGACTTTCCCGGTGTTTTTGAACCGTTAGTGTTGGCAGGACACCCCCTTTTCCAAAGCTCGCGCCGTTGGCGTTTTCGACCCCAGACTTTCGTTCGTCGACGGTTTGGGTTCATCTTCAAATGGAATCAATGGCATATCGGAGGTCAACCGGTCGTGACAGAATCTCAAGAATCGGTGCTCGAGTCCGAAGAAGAACTTATCGAGAAAGCACAAACAGCGGTCAGCCAGTCGAACTGGGTGGTCGGTGAATGTGCTGCCAAATGGACCACCAAGTACGCTCGCGGTCGGACTGACGCCGACTTTGGCCTGTTGGTTGGTCTATCTGGCGATCAGGTTTACCAACGCCGGCGTGTCTGGGAGACATTCGCCGACGTGGATGGCGACTATGTGGAACTTAAGTGGTCACACTTCTACGTCGCGCTGAATTGGGATGACGCTCCGGAATGTCTGCAGTGGGCTCAGGAGAATGAAGCAACAGTTGCTGAAATGAAAGCGTGGCGTCGAGCCATGCTTGGTGAAGATCTCACTCAACCGGCAACGGACGATTGGGGCAACGATCTGACGATCGAGATCGATGGTCCCACACCGACGCCGGTTCGAGACCCGGACGAGTTCGCACCAGCTGGAATGGGCGGTGGCGTTCCCGCAGTCGGATCGGGTAGTTCATCAGATCAGGCCGTCATGGCTTCGGCAGCTCGCGAGGACTATTCTCCCTTCCGCAAGGGAGCGGGTTCTCCGGCACCAAAAGTCGGTGAAGAGGGTGGAACCGCGACTGCGATTTTGGAGAAACCCAAGACAGTTTCTCCCGAACAGGCTCTCAAAAAGCATGTAACGGCTCTGGAACGAGCAAACAAAGGACTTAGCAAAGAGATTCTAAGCTGCGAAGGCAAAGACGCTGAAAAGCTCTTGAAGCGACTCAGGACAGTCGTGAATGATCTGGCAGCCAAAGTCACCGAACTGCCTTAATCTGAGAGAAACA
>JBGCDN010000541.1:0-2756 GCA_045105495.1 Planctomycetaceae bacterium | reverse complement strand
GATTTGTTTGGCCAGTTCACGGACCGACGGAATGAGCTCACCGGTTCGAACCGCTTCTGACGCGATCCGGAATTTCACCTGCCGCACAATCTGGTCGTAGATGGGCAGACCGTTGTGTGTTTCGACTGCGATCAACATGTGTACTATCGTAATAGTACAGCAGTATTGTGCAAGGTGAGTTTGAGAAAACAAAGGGAATCCCTGATCCAACTCTTCGGATGGCTCGTTGACAGAACACTATCAGAGTGATATCACTTCGGTATCACAAGAATATCGTCTGTGAGAGAAGAAAGTTGGTGCAGCCATGATCAAAGAGAAACCCATTAAGCCCTCATCCGGTTGGTTCCCGCTGCTTGTGATTCTGGCAATGCCCGTCGCTGGCATCGCCTGTTTCGTGATGGCCGGAAACGAAGTTGCTCACCCCGCGCTCTTGGTTCCAACTGGAATCGCCATGATTTTGGGTACGTTACTCGGTCTGTTTGGATTCATGGCGGTCGCACCAAACGACTCCCGCGTGCTGCTGCTGTTTGGTGACTACAAGGGTTCGGTTGTTGAATCCGGCTTCTACTGGGTAAACCCATTCTATTCGAAGAAGAAACTCTCTCGACGAGTTCGCAACTTTGAAACCGGCAGCCACACCACGCCTGAAAAGAAGAATGAAGCCGGGCAGATTGTTCAAGCGGCATCGCGATCATCCAGCAAACCATCCAAGGTCAACGACCGCGATGGAAACCCGATCGATATCTCAGCCGTTGTGGTTTGGAAGGTCGTCGATACCGTGGAAGCGCTGTTCGAAGTGGACGACTACGAACACTTTGTCGAAGTGCAAAGCGAAGCCGCATTGCGTGTGCTTGCGAGCCGTCATCCGTACGACAGTGAAGATCACGAAGTTTCGCTGCGTGGGAACACGACGGAAGTTTGTGAGCAGTTGGAAAAGGACATCCAGGAGCGACTCGACAAAGCGGGCGTCGAAATTATCGAAGCTCGAATTAGTCACCTGGCTTACTCGCCGGAAATCGCTGCAGCCATGCTTCAGCGTCAACAGGCACAAGCCGTCGTGGCGGCTCGAACAAAAATTGTCGAAGGCGCGGTTGGAATGGTCGACATGGCTTTGGAGCACCTTGCCAAAGACAACATTGTCGAACTGGACGAAGAACGCAAAGCCGCCATGGTTTCGAACCTACTGGTTGTGCTGTGTAGTGATCGTCACACCCAACCTGTCGTCAACACCGGCTCGCTCTACAACTAGGCAACGCCCCGTTGCATCGGGTGCGGCGACGACCTTGGGATGGTGTGTTTGGGAGGGAGTTTCGCCGCGAGTGCGGTTTGGGACTTTATGAGATGAGGCCATCTGGCTTTCTTGCCAGGTGGCTAGTCTCAGATGGAGAGAATTGTTTTGGCTCGCGAGTCGTTCTTACTACGAACTGATCCGAAAATCGTAGAAGCCCTGCGCCGCTGGGCCGAAGACGAACTGCGCAGCGCGAATGGGCAACTGGACTTTATTCTCAGACGCGCGCTGAAGGATGCGGGGCGGTTGCCGAGCAATAAGAAGCCGAATTCAGACCCGAACAATTCACCGGAAGACTCGGAATAGCGGTTTCGCGAAGAACCGAAATCCAACACTCTCCTGCTAGCGAGTGAGTCGAACTCTCACAGGCCTGAAGAGGGTACTTCGTGAAGGGTAGCGTCAGCTTGGTTTGCCCTGATTTGTGATTGCGCGGTCACCCTCCCCGTCGCTCCCGTCGCTTAGGCTCCGACCCTCCCGCAGGCGGCCGCAGGCGGGAGGGTGTCTGTTGGGTGGGAGGCGGATCGTGTTGGGTTTGGCCTATGTGTCTCTCTGTTGGAATGCCGTTTTCAAAATTGTCAGACAGGACGGACTGTGAGTAATAGTTCCGTCCATGACTCGCTCGACAACTTCGTCGAATGGGAGCTTGACGCATTCAATCAGTTCGGTTCCCTCGGGGTCTGTTTCGACGAATGTTAGATCTTCGGCGAGGAACATGCGTGTTGGTGAGACAACGTTGGCTGTGAATGGGTCGGTTGAGCCAAGGTCAGTCCACTTGGCGGCCTCAATGCCGATTTCTTCCTGCAATTCGCGCTTCGCGGCGACAAGTGGTTCTTCGTTTCCATCGATACCGCCGCTGACGGCTTCCAAGGTGACGCACCCGACGCCGTAGTGAAACTCTCTGGTCAGATACGCGTTGTTCTCGTCGTCAACCGCCAGAACACAGACGCCCGGTTTCAGAGTCACGACCACGTAGGAACCGGGTTTGCCGTCTGGCCGGACGACTTCGTCTCGCGTGAGTGTGACCCATGGATCGCGGTACTTTTCGTTCGACTCGACAATTTGCCAAGGGCCATGCTGTTTCATTGCAGTCTCTGGTGTCTATGAATGAGTGGACGTGTCACTTGTGCTGTCAGTGAACCGTTACTGCTGGACCAGCACATCTGCCATTACGCTATAACTCCAAGCCAACCGACCACAACCGCTGCCACAAGATCACATCATGAGCGAAACACCCGGACAATTTACGACGACTCGCCGCGTTGAATTCTGCGATACCGACATGGCGGGAATCGTTCACTTCAGCACGTTCTACAAGTGGATGGAACAGGCCGAACACGACTATTTTCGATCGCTGGGCTTGAGCATTGTCACACCGACGGATGACGGCGGAACATTCGGCTGGCCCCGAGTCATGGCGAAGTGCCGTTTTGAATCGCCGGCAAAGTACGATGACATTATCGAACTGCGC
>JBGCDN010000540.1:0-14386 GCA_045105495.1 Planctomycetaceae bacterium | reverse complement strand
GGGTCGCATGGGAATGTGGCACGATCCTCGTTTGGTTCCTTCGCGACCATCTCCAGAAAACCCAGTTTTGCCAAATCTTCCGTGGACAACCAACTGCCCCCTGATGCTGGCTCCTATGCAGGGGCTGACCAATCGAGCACTACGGGCGGTTTACGGGGAACTCGCGAAGCCCGATGTCTTGTTTACGGAATTCGTGCGTGTTCGGCCCAACGCGAAGAAGGTCATTGCTGATTCCGACTTTGTTGAAGCCACGACGCGCGTGCCTGGCATTCCGTTGGTGGTTCAGGTTACTGGCTGTGCAGACGAGGGTGTGGTCGAAGCTGTCCGCGATCTCGTTTCGCGTGGAGTCCAGCACATCAACGTCAACATGGGCTGTCCCTTCGGACGCATGACATCGGTTCTGGCCGGTGGCGGCATGTTTAAACATCCGGAAACGGTTTACCCGATGTTGGCTTCACTGCGAGAGATTGTGCCTGGTTCGCTGTCGGTCAAAACGCGGCTGGGCATCGAGGATAATCGGGCTGTCTTTTCGGTTCTTGACGCGTTCTCAAAAGCAAGCATCGACTTTCTGATTGTGCATTCGAGAACAGTGAAGCAGAAATACAAAGGTGAAGCGGACCACGAGTTAACTCGCGAGATTGTTAAGGCGGCGGGCATCCCAGTGATTGCCAATGGTGACGTTCGAACCGTTGACGATGCTAAGCGAGTGCTGAACCAAACCGGCGCTAGTGGGTTGATGGTTGGTCGCGGAGTGATCGCTGATCACAGACTGTTTCATCGCATTCGAGGTGTCGACGACGAGGATCCTGATCCACAGAAATGGCTTCAAGAGACGACACATCGCCTGCGACTGTTACTTGATGGCTACGAACAAATCTTCCACGGCGACGCGCAGATTCTGGTGAAGTTTAAGGAAGTCATTAGCCACATCGAGGCTCCCGAGTTTAAGCGACTGCGAAGACGGTTTCGCAAAGCAAAGTCGTGCGAGGACTTACGAACGGCAATGGACACCACGTAGTGGGCCGTTCGCATACTTCAAAGTCAGCTCAACGCCCAAGCGGCCTCAGAGAACCGATCCACCCACCCGTCGTCCCTACCGCCCACCGATGCAACGGGACGTTGCCCTGCGATCGAGGTGGGTGTAGCCGCCGTCGACGTGGATGATTTGGCCGGTGGTGTGGCTGGAAGCGGGAGAGGCGAGAAACACAATCATGTTGGCCAGTTCTTCGCAGGTCGTGAAGCGACGGCCGAGTGGAATGAGGTTCTCGATGCTGGCTTTGACTTCGTCTGTGTTGGGCAGGCTGGAAAGCCACTGGTCGTACATCGGTGTCCAGGCTTCAGCGGGTAGGACGGCGTTGCAACGAACTCCGAATGGCGCGAGCTCTACGGCCCATTCGCGGGTCAGGCCATTCACGGCGCCCTTGGCTGCGGCGTAGCCGGACGTTCCGCCCTGACCGGTTGAGGCAACTTTCGAACCAACATTTACGATCGCGCCCTGCGACTTCTTCAGTTCGTCGCACGCATGATGCACGATGGAGTAGTAGTGATTCAGGTTTCGTTGGAGTGATGTTGTGAACGCGTCGAGTCCAGCGTCGATCCCCGCGCTGTCGTTCACGCCTGCGTTGTTTACAACCACGTCCAGCCGTCCGAAGTGGGCGAGTGTCTCTTCTACCGCTTGTTTGCATGCTGCTTCATCACACAGGTCCGCCTCGACGAAGGTGCAGCTTTCTCCGAGATCGCTGGCGAGTGCTTCGCCTTCTGGGCCAGGTAAGTTCACGTTCGCGACCTTCGCACCTTCAGAAACGAACGCTCGAACAATGGCTTCTCCAATTCCGCGCGAGCCGCCTGTGACGAGAGCGACTTTGCCATCCAGATTCAGGTTCATGCTTCGAGACCTCCGAATTGTCGCACAGCTTCATACACGATTGTGTTGGCGGTGCTGGCAAGGTTTAGGCTGCGGACAAGATCTGTCATTGGCAGTTTAACCTTGTTGGTCGGCTGCTCGTTGAGAATCGATTCCGGCAGCCCGGACGATTCGGCTCCGAAAAGAAGAATGTCTCCTCGTTCAAACTGTGCGTCCCAAACCAGTCGGGTGGCCGTTTTGGTCAAGTACCAGACGTTTGAGTCCGGTAGACGCGAACGAATGTCGCTCCAGCTTTCGACTGCTTCCCAATCCAAATGCTGCCAGTAGTCCATGCCGGCACGTTTGAGGTAACGGTCTTCCAGTTTGAAGCCGAGCGGCCGGATAAGCCAGAGTTTTGCCCCGACGGCAACGCAGGTTCGGCCAATGTTTCCTGTGTTCTGCGGGATTTCAGGCCGATAGAGGACGACATTCAGAATCGACATATGATCTTCGTATCAGAGACGTTGGTGTTGCCGGTTTGCAGTTCGCAATGGTGTGCGAGCCGTAGGCAGTTACGCTAACATCCCCGATTCGAAACACAAACAACTGATGACGAACGGTTGGACCGGTTCTCCTTTACTCGGATGAAGTTGGAACCGGTCGCTCAAACTGTCTTTGCAAGCGAACTACGAAGTCTCATGGAAATCGTTAAGTACCCACACCCGGCGCTCGCGTGGAAGTCGACGCCGGTGACTCGCATCAATTCCAACCTTCGCAAGATTGTCGAAGAGATGTTTGAGTTGATGTACGAAGCACGTGGTATCGGGCTGGCTGCGAATCAGGTTGCTTTGCCTTGGCGGCTGTTTGTCATCAATCCAACTGGTGATCGGGATGAAAAAGACGCCGAGATGGTGTTCATCAATCCGGAAATCGTCGACCGTAGTGGCAGCGAAGAAGCCGAAGAAGGTTGCCTGAGTCTTCCCGATGTGTTCGGCGACGTTCGTCGGGCGGAACGGATTGTGGTGGAAGCGTTTGACCTGGACGGCAATGATTTGCAGTTCGAGATGACTGAACTTCCGGCTCGGGCGGTGCTGCACGAAACGGACCATGTTGACGGTGTGATGTTCACCGATCGCATGTCAGAGATCGCGCGACGTGAGCTGGAACCACGGCTTCAGGATTTTGAAGATCACTTCCGGCGGCAACAGGAATCGGGCGTGATTGCATCTGATGCCGAGATCAAGAAGGAACTGGAACGCGTGGTGGCAGAACAGGCCTGACGGCTGCGGCGTTTCATGACGACCAGTTTTTCGCACTTCACGATCGGTCAGTTTCTATGGCTCCGCAGCTGCGTATTTTAATGATGGGGACGGGGCGGTTTGCTGTCCCAACGTTTGAAGCGTTGCTGAATTCTCGGCATACGGTTGTCGGGCTCATTACCCAACCCGATCGCGTCGCGCGGGGGCGGCGGAAACATGTGAACCCTATGAAGCAACTGGCGGAACAACACGATGTTCCGGTCTTCCCGCCGCCGAATGTGAACGAGCCAGAAGCCGTCGAACAAGTCAAAGCGTTTGATGCCGAGCTGAGTGTCGTCGCAGCTTACGGACAGATTCTCTCTGCCGACGTCATCGAAGCGCCGCGGCTGGGTTCGATCAATTTGCATGCCTCGCTGTTGCCGAAGTATCGCGGAGCAGCACCGATACAGCACGCGATTCTGAATGGCGAAACGGAAACCGGTATCACCATTTTTCAAATTGAACCGCGACTGGATGCCGGACCGCTGCTGGGGGTCGTTCGGACGGAGATCGGTGATGACGAAACTTATGGGGAACTGGAAGAACGCCTGATGCTGCTTGGGCCACCGTTGGCCATGAAGGTCGTCGACCAGCTAGCCGCCGGAACCACCGAACCACTGGTTCAGGACAAATCGGCTGTCACCAAAGCGAGAAGTTTGAAAAAGGGGTTTGGGGAAATTGACTGGACGAAATCGATGCATGAGGTGCATTGCCACATCCGAGGCACTCAGCCCTGGCCGCGTCCGTTTTCGTTCCTCCATCGCCCCGAACACCCCACCGCGAGGCTGTTGATTCTTAAGGCTCAGCCTAAGGACGGAATTTTGGAAGAGGGGTTGGAACCGGGCGCTGCGCGAGTTGAAGCTGGCAAGCTATGGATTGCCTGTTCGGACGGTTGGTTGCCAATTCTGATCGTGCAGCCCGAAGGGAAAAGGGCGATGGAGGTCGATGTGTTCCTGCGAGGAAACGCGATTTCACAGGATGCCCGGTTTGGTCCGGAAGATTCAGGTTCGAACCAGACGACGGAATAATGACCTGATTTGCTCGCTCCTTGTGAGGGTTCTTCAATTCTTACAACCCAATATTGCTGCTGAGATCGTGATCTGCCACGATTCGCGTTCGCAGGTCGACTGGCACGAGGCCAGCTTAGGTTTGTCAACGAAATGGCGTTCGTTCTTGCTCGCACAGAATCAACAACTCAATCGCCGAGTTCTGATACTCGGGTTGGCTGTGTTCCTCGGGATTCTGCCTGGGTGCCTGCGAATGACGCGGCACAAGCAGCAAGTTGTTACGAAACCCGGACGCCATTCACTGCAGCTGGACAACCTGCTGCTGCTCAGCGATTTCAAGATTGCCCGCGATCACGAATTGATCGGAGAGTTGGAACAGCTTCGCGAAGATATTGTCGACACGCTAAAGCTGCCCCCACAGCGAGATCAGGTGACGGTTTACCTGTTTTCTGATCGGCTTTCCTATCAGGCGTACCTCGATACGACATGGCCCGATCTCCCCGAACGCCGCGCGTATTTTGTGGGTACTTCACGCGAGTTGGCTGTTTACACGTTTTGGGGAAGCAGGACGCTAGAGGATTTGCGGCACGAGTACACCCACGGCATCCTGCACGCTTCGCTGAATGCGGTTCCACTTTGGTTGGACGAGGGTCTAGCGGAGTACTTTGAAGTTCGCGGTCGACGAGTTGGAAGTATCAATTCGGAGCATGCGAGCGAGCTGTCTGATGCACTTTCCAACGGCTGGGAGCCAGATCTCAAGCGACTCGAAAACATCACCGAATTCTCGGAACTACAGCGGCTGGACTACCAGGAGTCCTGGGCCTGGGTTCACTACATGCTGCACATGAGTCCTGAGACGCAGGTGGAGCTTCGTGACTATTTGCACGAGCTGAGAACGAAGAGCGATGCGGGGCCAATTAGCGAGCGTTTGGCTGATCTCACTCCTGAGTTTGAGAATCGGTTTCGTGTTTACGCCGGAAGTCTGAATTCTGCGACCGCAGTCATCCGAGCACAGGAATATGGTGAGGAAAACCGACCGTGACGCAAATGTCGTGTTTGTCCTACCATTCTCGGGTCATCTGATTGACACAACTATAGCTGGTTCAAAACTTTGCTTCGAAACGAGCGGTGTTTCGATGCGGTGTGAGGCAGGAGTGCCCGATGAGTTTTGTAGCCACGCCCAGATACAACGGAGTTCCCGATGCGGATCATCACACTCGTTTGCCTAACCGGCATAGTCGCTTCGACGTCAGCCAGCGTGGTGGCTCAGGATATCACGGCAGCAGATCTGCTTAAGCGCTACACGCCCAGAACACGCGGAATCGATGTCGAGACGCCGAAGGCCGCCGACTTCGAAAAATGCACCCGCGAAGTAGTGCGTGAAGGGAAGGGTTCCAGTTGGGTCGTTTACGGTCCGGCCGGGCAGGTTCTCAGACGCTTCGCCGACACTGATGGAGACCAGAAGGTCGATCAGTTTCGGTTCTACAAGCTTGGTGTCGAGGTTTATCGCGACATCGATTCAGACGGCGACGAAGTCATCGATCAGTTTCGGTGGTTGAACCGAGGTGGAACCCGCTGGGGGCTCGACGCAAATGCAGACGGTCGCATTGATGAGTGGAAGCGACTCTCGGCTCAGGAAGCTGCTGAAGTCGCCGTCACATCAATGATTAACGGTGACGCTCGATTGCTTCAGTCTGTTCTGCTTAGCGAAAAAGATATTCGTACTCTTGGCCTGACCGGCACGTTTGCGGCGTCAGCGAAGGAGTCTGTGAGTGACGTTGCTACGAAGATGAAGAAGGCGGTTGGGACCTCCAAGACGCTCGGTCGATCGGCTAAATGGATGCGGTTCGATGCTCAGTCGCCTGCGTTGATTCCTTCCGGAAACGTGTCGAACCGTGACATCGTGGTTTACGAAGACGCGATGGGAATGGTCGATGTTGCTGGCGACACGGCTCTTGTCTACGTCGGCGAACTGGTAAAAGTCGGCGACGTTTGGAAGCTGACGACCATTCCACAGCCGGCAGACGACAAGCAGATTCCTAGCGTTAGCGTGCTCATGCGACCTGAACTGCGGAACCCTGGAAATATGGCTGGTCCGGTCAATCCGGTATTGGTCAAGCTTGAAGGTGAACTTCGAGATCACGACAAGACTGCACCAGGTCCGACATCTCCTCCAAGGAAGATCGCCGCATACAACAAGAAGCGTGCTGAGATTCTCCTGAAGCTGATGGAGGCTGCTGATACGGCGGACAAAAAGGACGAATACACCCGGCAGTTTGCCGACGGCATTGCTGTAGCTGTGCCCGGTATCCCAGGCGGTTGGAAAGAAGGTCAGCAGCTCCTTGAAAAACTGGAGAAGCAGATCGCGGCCGACTCCAGGCGATCAAAGTCTGACATCTACTCTTATGTGGTCTATCGCCGGATTCTGGCTGAAAACGGCGTCCGACTAGAGACGGCTGCCGTAGCTGACCGTCAGGAAGTTCAGGAATGGTTCCTGGATCAACTGGAGATCTTTGCGAAGAAGTACCCAAAGGTTCCGGATGCTGCAGAGGCTCTGTTTGAACTCGCCAAGAACCAGGAATTTCTTGGCAAGGTCGACGAAGCAGAACAGTCATACAAGAAGCTGGAACGAGCCCATCCAAAATCCATCGCTGGGAAAGTTGCTGCCGGAGCACGTCGGAGGCTGAGCCTGGAAGGCAAAGTTATTAAGTTAAGCGGTACGGACATCAAAGGGCGGAAGATTGACATTGCCCAGTACAAGGGCAGGGTCACTCTGGTCGTGTTCTGGACAACGTGGTGTCGTCCATGTACAGCAGAGCTTCCAAGGCTGAAGCAGCTCCACGCGAAGTACCAACGCAACGGTTTTGAGATTCTCGGTGTGAATCTTGATTCACCGGGTGCTCCGATTGATGCCTACTTACGGCAACACAAGCCGACTTGGAATCACCTCAAGGATCCGCAAGGTATGCAGGGGCCACTTGGCCAGGAGTTTGGCATCATTTCGGTTCCGACCATGTTCCTTGTCGATAAGGCCGGCAAAGTGATTGCCCGAACGATCTCCGTCGGTGACTTGGCCGAGGGACTGCCGAACGTCCTTCGAGGCAAGGGTTTGAAGTCAGACGAAAAGAAAGCCGTTCCGCGAAACGCTCGCAAGCGGAAATAGGCTACCCAGTGACAACCAAGCCGCGCGGTCGTTTTGACCGTGCGGCTTTTTTTCGTTCTGCAATTGCTATGCTGGGACCGTGACAGACTCATCATCATCCGAACAGGAACGCATTCTTTTCGTGACGGGACGGCTTGCCGAGCCCGCGTTGCGGCGCGTGCTGGAATCGGTTCAGGAATCAGATCAAAAACGCGATTTCGAAGTCGAGGTGCTGAGCATCAGCGTGGCTGCGCTGATGCATGTGGATTGGGTTCGACAAAAGCTGTCGCAGCCGCGCGGGTTTGATCGTGTGATTCTCCCCGGTTGGTGTCAGGGTGAGCTCAGTAAATTGAGCGAGCGGTTTGGGCTTCCGTTTGAACGAGGCCCCAAAGACCTGTTTGACCTACCTGACTTTTTGAGCGGCAAGAAGAAGGAACCGCCCGACCTGTCGTGCTACGACATTCGTATCGTCGCGGAGATCAATCACGCTCCGAGGATGGCTGACACGGCAATCCTGGATCTCGCTCGGCGGTACAAGGCGGATGGGGCTGACACAATTGACGTCGGGTGTATTCCGGGCGAATCGTGGTCGCGGATTGGTGACGTTGTTAAGCAGCTGAAAGACGAAGGCCTGCATATTTCGGTCGATAGTTTTGATCGCACCGAAGTGGAAGCTGCGGTCAACGCTGGCGCGTCGTTGGTGTTCTCAGCGAATGGCACAAATGTAGATTGGCTATCGCAGCAGGGCGTCGAAGTGATCGCAATCCCCGATGACATCCGAAACATCGATACGCTCGAACCGACGATTCGTCGATTGGACGATCAAGAATGTCCCTATCGGATTGATCCAATTCTGGAACCAATTGGGTTTGGCTTTGCCGAATCACTCTCCCGCTACTACGCCGCGCGGAATCGGTGGCCGGATGCCGAGATGCTCATGGGTATCGGAAACGTGACCGAGCTCACCGAGGTGGATACGGCGGGTGTCAACATGCTGCTCGCGGCTATCTGTCAGGAACTGAACGTGTTCAGTGTTTTGACCACAGAGGTCATCAATTGGGCACGATCTGCGGTGCGTGAATTCGATTTTGCTCGTCGGCTAATTCGACATTCCATCAGCAGCAACGTGCTACCAAAGCATCTGGATTCCAGTCTCGTAATGTTGCGCGATCCCAAAATTAACTCGTTGGGGGACGCAGGACTGTCGCAGTTGGCTGGTCAGTTGAAGGATCCAGGGTTTCGGATTTTCGTCGAGGGTAATGAGATTCACTTGATGAATCGCGAAGGCTATTGGCGAGGTACAGATGCGTTCGAGCTGTTCGATGAAGCCGTGCAAGCCTGTGATATTGATGCGGCTCACGCTTTTTATCTCGGTTATGAGATGGCCAAGGCCGTGACTGCCCTGACGCTCGGGAAGCAGTACAATCAGGACCGAGCGTTGAATTGGGGACTGCTGACGGTGCCCGAGATCAGCGCTCACGAGCGAAGAAAGCGAATCCGGGACGCATCGAGAACCGAATAGCATGCTAAAAGTAATGCTGGGATTGATCGCCTTTGGATTCTTACTTCTCGCGAGAGCCTTTCGGCAGCACAGCAAAAGCCGAAAACTAGTTCGGTCTCGCCGCGAGCGATGGGCTGCGTGGGCGGACGACGAACAAGAGGATTAAGATCTGACACCTTGCGGATGACTGCTGCTTTTACGCTATGACGATGTTTCCGTTGATTGAAGAAATCGCATCGCCGCCGGACGTGATGCACACACTAAGGCAGTTCGCGCACCTGCCCTGCGTTCTCCTCTTCGATAGTGCTCGGTCGGACACGCGGTTGGGGCGATATTCGTTTCTGATGGCCGACCCTGTGGACTTCGAAGAAGTGCAAGCGGCTGAGTTCGGCGAAGATCCGTTTGCCAGCATGCGATCAGTAACAGCCAACTGGTCGACCGAGAACGCATCCGCTGAGTTGCCTCCATTCCAAGGCGGGTATGCCGGGCTGTTGGGTTACGAGCTGGGAGAAGCGTTCGAGAAGCTTCCACGGGCGAAAACGGACGAGTTTCAGATGCCCGCTCTCGTGGCAGGTCTTTACGACTGGGTAATTGCCTGGGATCACGAGCAATCTCGCTGTTGGATCATCTCTCAAGGGTTCCCTGAAACCGACAAATCCGCCCGAATGCAACGCGCTCGAGAGCGGATGGCGATGGTTCGAGCCCTGCTGACTCTCGAACCTGCAGAAGCAAAGTCGGTTCCAAAGCAGACTTCGGTTCCTGAATCGCAGTTCGAAATTAAGGTACTGGAAGGGCTGCTTAGCAATTTCTCAAAGGATGCTTACGTCGACGCTGTGCGAAAGGTGATCGACTATATATACGCCGGGGACATCTTTCAGGCCAACTTGTCGCAGCGTCTTCTCTATCCGCAAGAACAAAGCAGTATTGAGCTTTATTCCCGTTTGAGAACTCGGAACGCCGCTCCATTTGCTGGGTATTTCCAGTGGGACGATTGGTCGGTTCTCAGCGCATCGCCTGAGCGGTTTGTTCGCGTTGAGAACCGAGAAGTTGAAACGCGTCCGATTAAGGGAACTCGTAAGAGGTCGCCGGGACCAGAAGCAGATTTGTTTACACGGGACGAGTTGAGGGAGAGCCGAAAGGATCGCGCGGAGAATGTGATGATCGTGGACCTTCTTCGGAATGATCTTTCACGCGTATGCGAACCAGGTTCAATTCGGGTTCCGCAGCTCTGTACCGTCGAGACCTACGAAACTGTCCAGCACCTGGTTTCAGAGATTCGCGGCCGTTTGCGTGACGGCGTTGATGTCTGGGATTTGTTCGCAGCCAGCTTCCCAGGCGGTTCAATTACGGGGGCGCCCAAGATTCGGTCGATGGAGATCATTGCCGAGCTAGAGCCGACAGTGCGCGGGCCTTATTGCGGCAGTTTGTTTTACGTAAGTTGTTCAGGACACGCTGACAGCAATATTCTCATTCGGACCTTCACTTGCCGCAACGGCTGGGTACAGTGTCCGGCGGGCGGCGGGATCGTTGCGGATTCTGATCCGCAGTCCGAGTACGAAGAGACGCTCCACAAAGCCGAAGGAATGCTCCGCGCTTTGCGTGACTGAGCGTGATACTTAGTGGTGACGATTGCTGGTTCTGATTGATAACTACGACTCCTTCGTTCACAACCTGGCGCGTTACTGCGCTGAGTTGGGTTGTGATACTCGCGTAGTGCGAAACGACGCGATGAGTGTGGACGATGTACTGAGAATGTCCCCGGAGGCGATCATTGTCTCTCCCGGTCCCGGCACACCTGCTGATGCGGGGATCTCTGAAGAACTTTGCCGCAGAGCAGGGGAGATTCCATTGCTTGGTGTCTGTCTAGGTCATCAGGCCATTGCTTCGTCCGCAGGAGCCACCATCATCCGCGCGTCGCGGCCGGTGCATGGGCAATCTTCCATCATTGAACATGATGGCAAAGGCTTGTTCGCTGATATTCCGAACCCGCTTCGGGTCATGCGTTATCACTCTTTGATTATCGATGAACCGACCCTGCCGGACGACTATTCAGTGACCGCTCGATTCGGTTCGATTCCGATGGCGATCCAGCATGTTTCACGCCCGTTGTTTGGCGTGCAGTTCCATCCCGAGGCAGTGCTGACTCAGTCAGGGCATCGGTTGCTCGCAAACTTCCTATCAGTCGCCGGGTTAGCAACATCCATAGAGTTTCCCCACGAGCTTCAAACGGAAATCGACGAGAGCTTTTGGGAGCAAGATTTTGAATCTGAGTATCCGTCTGCGCAAAAGGCAGATTGAGAGTTGTTCGGATTGGGAGTCATGGGGACCTTTTGAGGCCCGACTAACACGCACGACTGACAGCATCCGGGGCAAAACTACGCTTCGCTCCCGAACTGTCATGAGGTTCACGGCAATCTCCTGTTCTTCAGTCGATACGTACTATTGCGGGCTTGTGCTCCTCTCTTTGTTTCCGTGACCGACTTGGAGGTCCCATGGACGTCCCCCGAATTTCACTCGCCGTTCTTTTCTGCGCGGTGATGGCGGTTCCATCCGCTGACGCTCAGTCGAAGCACGGATTTCAGTCCAACTTCGAAGCCGCCGAAGCGCAGGCCAAAGCGACAAACAAGCCGCTGCTGGTTCACTTCTATGCAAACTATTGTCCGCCTTGCCGTCGCATGGAAGCAGAGGTCTTTTCGAACCGTGATTTTGGTCGAAAGCTATCCGGCATGGTTGTCGCTGTGAAAGTGAATACCGAACTACGCCCCGACCTGGCCCAGCGGTTTCAGGTTGAACGCATTCCACACGACCGTCTGCTTTCACCGACCGGTAAGGAGTTGTCGCGGGCAGGTGGTTTTATTCCTGGGTCTTCGTACCTGGCGATGGTTAATTCGGCAACTCAGAAGTTTGTCGCGTCACAGCCGAAGCCGGCCAAGGCGCAGCCTGCTGTACGTAACCCGCAACCGTCTGCCGCCAGTGCGTCGCAGGTTTATGTTGGTCTCGATGGATACTGCCCGGTTGAGCTCGGTAAGAATCGTAAGTGGATTCGGGGCGAAGCTAAGTTCGAAGTCGAGTACAAAGGTATCGAGTATCGGTTCGCGTCGAAGGCGAATTACGATCGGTTCAAGAAGTACCCGGAACAGTTCGCTCCGCAGGTACTTGGATGTGACCCTGTCGTGCTAGCTTCGTCACACAAAGCGATTCCAGGTTTGACAGACTATGGAGCGTTCTTCGACGGGAAGTTGTATCTCTTTCAGACGAGTGACTCGCGCACTAAGTTCAAGAAGAACCCTTTGAAGTATATTCGAATTCAGCATGCGTTGGATGCGTCTAAAATCGAACGCGTAGTTGTACGATAAGGGGAGAAATCCTCAAAACAGCGGCCATTGGTGCCGAAGAGAGATAACAGTCCGATTCCGTTTGACAACAATTGACACGGTACGCGGCGTAGCTATGATGTTGTTCGTTGACTGATTCTGCAGTTGGTTTTGATTAACCAACAGACGCAGTTTCCTGAGGTGCAGACCAAACTTGGTCGCTCTCAAGATCGCCCCTGAGACGCTTGTCAGGTCGCGTTTATCACCCTTGAACCAAACAGGTTCCGGGTTCTCGTTTCCCGACGCTTCTCAGTCAGCGCGGTCGCCTTTTTGCCCGTTTAGTTTGCGGGTCTCCTTAGTTTTCGTCTGGACTATGTTGGGTCCTGACACACCCTTGTTGGAGCTTGCTGCAGCGCAGCCGCTTCGCACGGGGTTCCTCCTTTTGGCAGGCTCCCCCGCACGCGACAGGCCATCCTTATTTTGGATCATACCCTGCCTAGTATCCGCTCTTCTCATCGTGGTCGGACCACGCCGGGAAGATTCCGCGCGCGTGTGTTACAGCTTTCGCCTGCCCCACCACAGGTAAACGTACATGGCAACCAAGAGCTCTGAAGATTCCAAAGCCCCCGAAGACGTACAGCACTTCGGTGATGGAGTGGATGCACCCGCCAAGAGTGCATCCGGCAGTGGGGCCTCTGACGAGGGTAGTTCTTCCGAGGGCGGCGAGCAGCCGAAGAAACGACGGCGTCGTCGCCGACGCAGGTCGGGCGGCGGAACCAACGAACAACCGCAGGGCGGCGGCAATAACAGTGGCGGTGGCGGCAACAGTCGTGGCCGACGCCGACGCGGCGGCGGCAATAGCGGTGGCGGAGGAGGTCGTTCTGGCGGGAATGGTCAGCGTCGAACCCGAACAATTTCTGCCGAAGCGGCCAACATTGAAGGGACGCTGGAAGGCGTTCTCGAACTGCATCCCAAGGGATATGGTTTTCTTCGCGATCCCAACAAGAACTACAGCGCTCAGGATATCGACGCGTTTGTTTCCAGTTCGTTGGTTGAAAAATACAAGCTCCGAGAAGGTGTTCTGGTCCGCGGCGACGTTGGACCAGGTTCGCGAGGGCAGGGGCCAAGACTGAAAACTGTCGAAGCGATCGACAACTATTCGGTCGAAGAATTTGCAGAGATCAAAGACTTCGAAGATCTCACCCCAATCAATCCGTTCGAACAGATTCGATTGGAAACAGGTCAGCGGCCAGTCACCATGCGGGTCATGGACCTGCTGACGCCGATTGGCAAAGGTCAAAGAGCATTACTCGTCGCGCCGCCTCGTACTGGCAAAACGATGTTGCTTCAGGACATCGCTGCGTCTGTTGCGGAAAACCACCCAGAAGTCCACTTGATGGTTCTGCTGATTGACGAGCGGCCTGAAGAAGTCACTGAGATGCGGCGTAACGTCAAAGGCGAAGTCATCGCATCATCGCTGGACCGCGATGTTGAGAGTCACGTTCGGATTAGTCGTCTGATTGTTGAACGAGCCAAACGCCTTGCTGAGTATGGCAAGGACGTGTTTATCCTGATGGACAGCATCACGCGAATGGCTCGTGCGTTCAATAAGTGGGTCGGCAATTCTGGTCGAACCGGAACCGGCGGTTTGGACATTCGAGCCCTTGATCTGCCGAAGAAGCTGTTTGGTACAGCTCGTCGCTTCGAAGAGGGCGGTTCTCTGACAGTCGTAGGAACGGCGTTGATTGATACGGGCAGCCGGATGGACGAGGCCATTTTCCAGGAGTTCAAAGGAACTGGAAATATGGAAATGGTCCTCAGTCGAGACCTAGCCGATCGCCGTATCTGGCCATCAATTGACATCACTAAGTCGGGTACTCGGCGTGAGGAAAAGATCCTCGACCCAGAAGTGCTCGATGGTGTAACACTGCTGCGTCGGAGTCTCATCTCGCTGAGTGCTGTCGAGGCTATGGAACAGCTAACGGCCACGCTGTTGAAGTTCCAGGACAACAAGGAATTCCTCTCGCGAATTAAACAGATCCTCTGATCCAGGTAACCTGAAAAGCCAACCTGTCCGAGGGCAATTTTCAGTCGCGGGCTGACATGGAGTTCCTTCCGCTAATCCTGATTTTCGCGCTGTTGTTGGCGGGACCGTTTATCTGCAGCATGTTGCTTCGGCAGGACGCCGAACACTGGCTGGATCCAGACCGCAATCTATCGCTTCGATTCAACGCGGTTTTGCTGTGTTGCTTCGTCCCCGCAATCCTGTTGTGGCTGCATC
>JBGCDN010000539.1:0-16446 GCA_045105495.1 Planctomycetaceae bacterium | reverse complement strand
GGAACGATGGTCAGACACCCGATCACCAGCGGCAGAAGGATGCGTTTGGCTCGTTGTTTGATAAGTCCCGAGAGCGTTCGTTTCCGCCAAAGCATGGCGGTGAAGAACCCACTTAGCATGAAGAACAACGGCATGCGGAAGCCGTGAATCGTAGCGAACAGAACCGAATACGAACTGCTCGTCTGCGAGTCCGTGACTGTCCACGGTACGGTCGAGAACGACAGCGCTGCATGTAGCACGATACCCAGCAGCATCGCGATCGCTCGGAGTGCGTCGAGGTCGTGGCGGCGTTCGAACGGCTTTGCGTTTGGTTGCGGCAGGCTGACTTGAGCCGCCGCCTTTGGGCGCGCATCGGTGGTGGAAATATTGATGGCTAACTCCTGTTGGGGGTACTCGTGGCGCAGGTGAAACGTAGGGCCGGTTCCCACCGGCCAACTCCGCGGGGCGAAAGATCGGGCCCTACATCGCTCGACGCAGTTTGGTGTCAGCGAATGTTGGCGTTCTCGATTTCGTCGAGCGTCCCGTATGCGGTGGCCAGACTTTCGCCGGAGACTCGGTTCTTCCACTCGCTTCTGGATCTCAAGGCTCGGAAGAAGAGCCAGAGCGAAACGGCAAGGCCGACCACACCGACGACAAGGGAAACGATCAGGGAGGCTGGGTAGAGAACGGCGTGGAAGCCAACCGCGACGCAAAGAGGAATCCACATCAGCCACCACACAAACCCGATCACGATGCCAGACCGCAGATAGGCGGAGCATACGTGGTTCAAATTCTCGCGAACTTCGGCCACAGGCTTTGAGTATTCGATGCGACTGATTCGGTTGCAGACGTGAGCCGCAAACCCGATCACCAGGACACCGTAAACGTGCAAGATGATTCCGCACACAACGACGGGCGTATTCCCCAGGTGTCTTACCCAGCATTGCACTCCAAGCAGGATGATGGCGATGCCAATGAAGATCTGAATGATGTGTCCGCGAAACAGTGGTCGTAGTGATCCTCGAACGCGATCCATCAGCTGCCGACGCGACAGCAAAAGTCGAGCGGCCAGTTCCTGCTGTTGCAGCGTCTTGGGCGGCGTCCTCTCGACTGCCTCCGGCGCAGCGTCGCCAACTACCGTTCGTGCGAAGGCTGGGTTTTCTGTCGACGTGATCGACTGCACGTCCGACTTGATCTGACTTGCGCGTTGGTAGCGGAGTTGAGGTTCCTTCTCCAGTGTGCGAAGAACGACGTCATCCAGGCGAACATCGATCTGTACCTTCGCAGACGGCGCGGCAAAACGGCCGATGGGGAGTTCGCCAGTCAGCATTTCGTAAATGACAACACCCAGTGAATAGATGTCGGCGCGGTGATCGACGTTGTGTGTTCCTTCCAACTGTTCGGGAGCCATGTAGCGAGGCGTACCCAGAACCTGGTGAGTGCCGGTCAGAAGTTCCTGCTGGCTGTCGTTACCAAGGATTCGCGACAAACCGAAGTCAGCGATCTTCACGGAACCATCGACCGACATCAGAATGTTCTCCGGTTTGATGTCCCGGTGAATCACACCCTTATCGTGAGCGTATTGCAGCGCGTCGCAAAGATGCGGCACGATGGCCAACGCGTGCTCCGGCCCAAGTTCGCGACCGACGACAACGTCCCGCAGGGTCGAACCTTCGACGAATTCCATGAGGAAGTAAAACGTATCTGCGGTGTTGCCGAATTCGTACAACGCCACAATGTTCGGATGGCTGAGCTTCGCCAACGTTCGTGCTTCTCGAGTGAACCGCAACGCGAATTTGACGTCGTGCCCAAACTCTTCCGGTAGAACCTTGAGCGCGACAACGCGGTCCAGGCCTTTTTGCCGAGCCTTGTAAACAGCCCCCATGCCCCCCGCGCCGACGAGTTCAATGATCTCCAGCGCCGGGAACAGTTCCGTCAATCGCGCAATGGTCGGTGGCTCGAACGCGCCCTTCTTTTCGACGGTTGCGTTAAAGGCATCGCGGATGACACTCGCGTCATCGGGGAATCGGTCAGCGTATTCCTGTTCGGTTGGTGCGTCGCCGCGTCTTCGTCGATAGTCAACGTCCAGGACAACGAGTTCTGCCAACAGGGCTTCGCGTTTAATTGGATCAGTTTCGGCGGCAGCGATGGATTCGATTGAAAGTGGCTCGTTTGCCTGCCACTTTTTCTCGAAGTCAGCGCAAAGATCGTCAATCCGTTCCAGTGCCGCGATCGTACGTTTGTTCTGACGCATGCTCAGTGGGTGCAATCAATTCCTGCTGACATTTTTCTCGAATCAGGTGCAAACGACGTTCGATCGTTCGCTCAGAGCAATCAAAACGCTCGGCAAGTTCGGCGTTTGAATACCCCTCTAACTTGGCACCCGCTAAATCTCGGAGCTGCCCGACACCCAAATGAGAAAAAAATTGCTCCACGGATTCCTGCATCATCAGCACCATTTCCGGTGATGGCTCATCGCCAATGGCTTCAATGACGGATTTGTCATCTTCCGCACGATCCAATGAGTGAACCAGGACTCCACCTCCACGCCGCTGCCGCTGATCGTGTCTTCGTTTGTCGATCACCTTCCGTCCCGACATACGCAGCAACAGTCGCCAAAGATCATCTCGATCCGACAAATCAGGGAACCGCCCATTTTCAGCCGCATCGTAGAAACTGTTGAAGACGCTCAGAACGATATCTTCTTCGTCAGACACCGCCCGGTTCTGCCCATACAGCCGCTTCCGCACGGCCCGCACAAGCCGATCGAAATAGTGCCGCCAGATTTCATGCGCGGCGACGCTGTCACCGGCCTTCACCAGATCAATCCAGTGGCTGACATTCGAGTTCTGAGACATACGGGGAGACGTCCTCGGCAAACGATAGTTCTGGCAACCGTGCTACTTCTTGCGAATCGTATCCAACTTCTCGCCGAGCTGGGCACAGCATCAGCCACCGCCGGATAATCCATGCCCTGGCAAAGCGTTGAATAAAAGTAGCACGCCTCTCCGAGGCGTGAAAAATTCTCGAAAAACAGCGACTCGGAGAGGCGTCCTACAATCGTTCTTCAACAAGCTGCCAGTATTTGGGCATAGGAGTAGCTGTGATCACCGTGCCGCCTTGCTGTGTCCGAGAGGCACTTCACGTGAATGCGGCACTTCCTGTCTGGCTTCTTCTCACACCCAACAGCACACTTGGCCGATCTCGCCACGTCGCGATTGTCGCCAGGGTTTGGGGCCAGTGGCGAGTATGGCACGCACGCACGCACGCAGCAGTTGCTTCGACGCTCAGCCCACGGTGATTCAGTCACCTGCGTGTGGATTCCTTGTTATCCCAATGCCATCAGTGCAATATGAATGGGGCTCGGGTCGGTTCCACTACCGCTAACCAGATCCAACTGGGTCTTCCTTCGCATTGCGGTATCTTCGGAACATGGTGAACCATGCTTCGTGCCGCTCTGCCGGGCAACCTTTGGTACCAAAGTGGTGGCAGACCAAAGTTGCTCAATTCGGCATGTCGTCGTAAATCACGACTCAGCAGAGGGTTAAGAAATGGACGATACTGGATTCGAACCGGTGACCTCCACGATGTCAACGTGGCGCTCTAACCAACTGAGCTAATCGTCCTAGTGCTGTGAAAGACAGTATGTTGCGTGCGAACGTTCGTCAAGAGGCTGCACGACTGGCTTCAGAGGTGTTTTCGGCCCAGGGACAGTGGTTCTTGATCGGTTTTCCTCAGGGCAGACCCAGCGGCACCTTATGTGGTTCGGTTAAGCGTTTTTCAGGGTGTGGCAGGCCTATTGACGTGACGTTTGACCAGATTGGAACTTCTCTGCCAATTTTCTTATCGACGCTTTTTGTGGTTCTGGAGCCCGACTGATGGCTCGGGTCGCCCATTCCTGAGCCTTGTTGTAGTCGCCGGCTTCGGCATAGGCCGTTGCCAAAGTCTGTAGATAATCCCATCGCGACAGCTTTGTGAGCTCGCAGGCTTTGCGGGCGAACATCACAGCTTCCATCGGGTTTCGTTGGGCTGCATCCGGACAGGTAGCTCTCAGCTGCGCCAGACTGTTCCACGCCGGAGCATATTCTGCGTTTGCGGATGCTGCACTCCGGAGGTCTCGTGCAGCTTCATCGAAGCGTTGATCTTTCGCGTGTGCGACACCACGACGGGTCAATGCCTGATAGTGCTTTGGATTGCGACTGATTGCTTCAGACCATGACTTAAAGGCATCTGTCTGGTTGCCAGCGCCCGCGAAGGCTTCGCCCAGTTCAAACCAAGGACCAGCGAGCTTGTTGTTGCGGGCCAGGGTTTGTTTGTAAGCCGAGATTGCTGATTCGAAATCCTTTTTCTGCAGGTTCAGTCGAGCTCGATAGTAGTGAGCCTGATACAGATTTTCGTCTTCCTTCGAAGCAGCCGCGTAATCCTTGATTGCCTCGTCGATATGCCCGAGCTTCTGATGAGTCATGCCTCTGCGTAAAAAGCATGAAGCGAACTTCTTGTTCAACATGAGTGCTGTATTGTAGTCGTCGAGAGCCTTTTCGAATTGCTCCGTGCGACTGAACAGAACTCCTCGGTTGTAGTACGTCGTCGCGCGTTCAGGATCTGCTGCGATTGCCGAGCTGAGGTCGACAATCGCGTTCGAGATCTGTCCTTTGCCAGCAAGGATCATCGCACGATGCTCGAAGGCGTCGACGTAGCGTGGGTTGGCTCGTATGGCGTTCCCAAGATTGTCCATTGCTTCTGTTGGCTTCCCTAGCCGGCGATACGTAAGTGCTCTTTGGTAGTAGAGCTCGGCAGTGGGGCTTTGGGAGATCGCTTTTGATAAGTCTGCCAATGCCGCACCGTGATCGTTGCCGGAAGTGAAGGCCATGGCTCGACGGCCCAGGGCCTGTGGATAGCCAGGGTCGATCGCCAAGACTTCGGACCAGTCTGCGATTGAGGCGTCGTGCATTCCGGTTACGGCGTAAGCGTGTGCTCGTTGTGCGAGCGCGTGTTTGTTTGTTGGGTTTCGTTTCAGGAAGACGCTGAGGTCATCTACCGCAAGCCCTGGCTTTCCAACAGCAATGAGAGCGACTCCGCGACGGTACCGAAGTTCAGGATCATCGCCTGCGAGTTCCATTGCCTTGGTCGTATCTGTGATGACTGAGTCGTACTGCTTCAGTTTTGCTGAGACGTACGAACGGTGCATTCTGGCATCTGCGTTCTTGGGGGCAGTCTGAACGGCGACGTCGAGGTCTGCTTTGGCTGCCGCAAGATCGTCGAGCCCATTGAACGCTCTACCGCGACCGATTCTGGCGGCAACGTCTGTTGGGGTTTCGTTGACGATGCGAGTAAACGTGTCTACGGCTTGCTGGAACTTGCCGGCTTCAAGATACAGTCCACCCAATCGCTGCCAGCCAGTCATGTACTCTGGATTGCGTTCCTGAGCGAATTGCAAGTCGGTCAGAGCCGCACTGATCTCACCCATCTTGGCGAACGCTCGACTTCGAGCGATGTAGAGCCTGGTTTCGTTTGGGTACTCTCGAATTCCTGCTGTGAATCTCGCGACCGCCAAGGGCCACTGGCCCTTTTCAAAGTAGTTGTTCCCACGAGATAGATAGGTTTCGATCGAGTCGTACGTTGGTGTCTGCGGCGCTGGGGTCGTCGCGATTGGTTGTTCGAGAGGCAAGGTTTGCTGAGCAGGTTCTGCTGACACGATCTCTGTGGTCGGTGTTGAATTTGATTGTGTGTCGCTCTTTAGCGATTGTTCGACGCTTGGAACCGTTTGGATTCTCGTCGGCTCCGGATTGATCGTGCTGTCAACGACCGCTTGTTCCTGCGGGTTCGATCGTTCGGTCACAACATCTTCTGTGGCAGACGAAGTTCGCTTAGCCGCATCTGTATCGGAGGCGAGTTCTGCTGGTGATACCTGCACTTCCCAGTCATCGTCCGGTACGAAGTCCTGGTTGCTTTCCACCACGCGTTGGCGAGGTTGTGGTTCTTCGAAAGCAGGCTCAAATGGTTCGTTGTCCTCGACTGGTAGAGTCGGAATTGTCGGCGCGGTTTGTGTCGGGTTAGATGGAACCAACTGCGTGTTTGCCACGACAGGTTCTTCAGGAGCTGGAGTCGAGGCCTCTGTTGGTGGTGTAGGCGCAGTTTGGCGAACGGCGACTTTTGGTTCTTCCGTCTTGGGCTCGGTGGGTGTCTCTACCAATGTATTTGGTGACTGCTGTTCGACTACTGCCCAGCCATCTGCTTCGCTGGAAGAGCGAGCGTCGTTCGTGGGTTCGCCAGCGGCAGGTAGACTTGGTGTCGATGCAGTTGGCGGTATCGATGGTGCTTTCGCCACGGCTTGCTGTGGTTCCTTCGGCAGATCAACTGGCGGGTGAGGGACGGCTGGAGCAGAGTCTTTAGCGGCGACTCGTGGTGGCTTGATTTTGGCAGGTTGATCGTCGAAGGGTTCGTGGCTCGAATCGATGGCATCGATCACGGTCTCAACGTAGCTCTTTCCTCGACTGGCCTTTGCAATACGTAGCCGTTCAGCTCTTTCTGCCTGGATATTGTCTCGAAGTGCGATGGCGGTTTCGTTTTCTGGATCGTGCTTCAGTCCAGCAATCAGGTTTCGCAGTGCTGCCGATTCGTTCGCCAGCGCGAGCTGGCCCTGGGCTCTCAGGAAGTAGGCTTCGGCCGTGTCTGGCCAGCGCTTCACGATTTGATTGGTGGACGTGATGAGCCTGATGTAGTCGCGATTCTCTTTCTGCAAGCGAGCTCGCAGTAGGTGCAGATCGATGTCGTCTGGTGAGTATTGAATTGCGTTTGAAATGTCGGACACTGCATCAGACTTATTGTCGAGCCGAT
The DNA here is from genome assembly GCA_045105495.1 of Planctomycetaceae bacterium. GTDB lineage: Bacteria > Planctomycetota > Planctomycetia > Planctomycetales > Planctomycetaceae > CAYNWT01. The sequence continues at coordinate 9,630 of JBGCDN010000539.1, read as the reverse complement.
AATTCGCGAGGCCTCGGCGACGATGCATCTCATAGTTGTCTGGTTCCTGTCGAAGCACTTCTGTAGAAGCCGCGAGGATCGCTCGATGGTTTCCTGCTTTCTCAGCCAGATCAACGATTTCTTTCCGAAGCAGCAGGTCTTCTGGTTCCTGTCGCGCGATCGCTTCCAGTTCAGAAACGACTTCGTCGTCTCGTTCAAGCAGTTTCAGCAAGTGAACTCGCCGGTAGCGGAGGCTGCTATCGCTGTCCGGCAATCGACGCATTGCTTCGTTCAGGTCCAATAGGGCGAATTGTTGTTGTCCCACTTTGTTATGACATTCAGATCGCGCCAGCCATGCGTCTGTTGCGTCGGGGTCGCGCTGAAGGATCTTTGAGTACGTTGTTATTGCCGAGTTGAGAGAACCAACTTCCAATTGATAGCTGGCCAGCTTTCGACAATTCTCGACTTTGTCAGGCGCTGAATCGACGCCAGCCTTCAGGTCTTCGAGGGCTTTGTTTCGATCACCCATGTCCCACAACAATTCGCCGCGAGCCATCAGTGCTTCGGTGTGTCGATCGTTTCGATTGATCGCCTGAGTGAAGTTCTTAATCGCGTTGACTGTGTTGCCGGCTTTGCGGTTCACCATCGCAAGGTGATACCACGGATCGGCCCAATCGGGACTGACCTTAATCGCTTGTTGTAGGTCTTTGATTGCTGCTGTTTCGTTCCCAACATCTGCATAAGTTTGCCCTCGCAGGTTGAGGGCTTCAGCGTTGTTGGGATCGCGAAGCAGAGCTTTCGTGAATTCCTGAATGGCGTCGGCGTATTGACCGTGCGATTTGGCCACCTGCCCGCTAGTAATCGCAGCGGTTGCTTCTGGCTTGCTATCGCCGCAGCCTGCAACGGCCACCACAAGCCCACCGACGATCAGGGCGTTCTTTTGGAATGAAAGCAATCTCTTCAACATGCCGATGTCCTCTCGCTAACACGCCGAATTTGCTGGTGTTCGTTTTTCGGGACGAACACCGCCGCGCGCAATTAAGGACAGAGGTTCTGCCCTATCGGAGACATCGGAGCAACCAGCGTAACGGTGCGAACCATTTCAAGCGGAGCAGTCGTTTCAGGTGGAGTCTTTGGTTCCAACCGGACAAGGCTTCCTGAACCACCCAGCCTCTCATGGCCGCAAGGGTCGTGGCCGATGGTCGTACGGAGATTCCGTCGAAGACCATCCGGAGGCACGATTCGAGATGGCTGGGGCAGGCGAGCGGAACGCTGATCAGGTGAGCGCGAGGTCGGGGACGTCGACTGTCTTGATCATTGTCTTCACAATCCGGAAGCCGATGGATCTGTACAGCGCAACTGCGGCATGATTCCGAGCCGTAACTTCGAGGTAGACGTGCCGCAGCTTAGCTCTCTTGAATCCGATCAGAGATTTCGTCACTAAGGCTCGCCCGAGGCCCAGTTTCCGGTGGTCGGGGGTGATGCCGACGTTTTGGATCGCTCCCAGCTTGCGACTGCGACGCACGCCCTGGATTGTGCCACAGTCTTCCGAGGGCCATTCCGGTTCGGGCTGGAACACAATCAGCCAAGTGCTCTCCGGGACGAATTGCTTTTGTCGGGCAATCTCCGACATGAGTTTTCGACACCCGGCCAGTTCGCCGAGGCAAGGGAAAACCAGAGAGTCGAGTTCAGAGCGGAAGCACTTCCATTTTGCGAGGCTGTGGCGTTCCAGTTGTGCAGGAGCCCACGATTGCCAGCGGTAGCCGGGCGGTAGTACCGGTTCGGCCAGCATTGTGCTGTGCAGGTCGATCTGCATCCGAAATCGGTGAAAATCCGTGGCTGCCATGGTGGCTCCGTAGTGAGTAGAAGCGACTATTCTGCACCCGTTTGCCAGGTGCGTCTACTGACTTTCGTGGCGATCCTGCTGCGGATTGTCGAAGCAATCGTTAGTACCCGAAAGATGCATTAACCGTGATTTGAAGCACATGTGGCTCCTGCTGCATTGTTAGCGTTATGATAGATAGAAAGATGGTTTGGAAAGCCAGTTCGTCGTTCTTGCAGCTTTTGATTCTGTTTTGAACGTCGGCTGAGGTACCAGAAACCAGCTTCGTATCAGGGTGACGACTGAGTCACCGCAGTCAGTTGACGGACATCCAGACATGCTTCCTACCTGCCCATCCTGCGGTCAGTCAGTTCTTGACGACGACGCTGCTGATTGCCCTTTCTGTGGGGCATCAATGAGTGGCAAGCCCACGACGAAAAAGAAGCCAGCTCCCGCTGCCAAGTCTGAAGGAGCAAGTGCCCCGGCGAAGCCGACCAGGAAAAAGAAGCCTCGTCCTAAGAAAACAGACGGCGAGAATCCTTTCGAGACTGCACCTGTGAAATCTGCCTCTGCGGTCCAGGCTGCACCGAAACCGATGAAGGGGCGGTTGCTAAAAGTCGTCTGCCCGATGTGCGACACGCCGGGGTTCATTCCGAAGAAGGCGGCTGGCCGAAACATTCGCTGTGCGAACAAGAAGTGCATGGTTCCGGTCTTCAAGGCTCCGGTACCAAAGCGCGATACCGCAGATCAGGCTCAGCCTGAATCTGGTTCGGCTCTTCTCCCAATTCTCGCCGGCGTCGTCGCGCTTGGTGTTGTTGGGGGCGTGCTTTTCGTGATGTTCGGCCAGAGTAAGCCTACGATACCTTCAAAAACGTTGCCGCCACCACCGGTTGCTCAAACAAAAAACGATGTAGAACGACTGAAGCAAGAACGAGCCAAGACAGACAAAGCTGGTCCAAGAGAACTGCCATTGCCAGAGTTGCGCGGAAGCATTTTGGCGGAGCTGGAGAAAGTTGCAGACGAACAAAGTAACGACAAAGCCTTCTGCCGTCTCATGGCCGCTGAGGCATTGGCGTCCGCTGGAAAGCTGGACGCTGCACTGTTGGAAGTAGAGAAGATTGCCAAACCGGGTTCTGCGAAGTTCTACCAAAGAGCCATCGCTTTAGCTGCGATTTCGGAAGGCTACCTTCGGGCAGGTGACAGTGCGAAAGCTGCGGAAACGGCGAAGCAGTCGGTTCAGGCTGCGAGTTCACTGCCTGGGTTTGGAAAAACTGAATTCGATGTACGGTCGACTGTCGCTACAGCATTGGCATTGGTTGGACAACTAGACGAAGCGGCCGCGTTCATGGCTGCATCGAACCGCAATCTAACCGATTCTCTGACGTACCGATCGGCCGTGGCTTCGGCAGAGGCTTTCATCGCAATCTCGCACGCAGACTCTGCCAGCCGACAGGCTCCACCGGCCCGGGTTGGTAGTTGGGCGAATCCAATGTGGGTCGCTGTAGCGACAGGGTTGTCGATTCGAGGCAAAGGCGAACAGGCTCTCGAGCTTGTTACGCGATCTCAGGATGAACTAGTCCGTGCTGACATGTTGGCGGCGATCGCATCATACGCGGCATCAGAAGGGAACACGGGCGTGGTTCAGGCTGCAATTGTCGCTGCTGGGAAAGACGGCGCTGCAGCTGTGACACGAACCAACGCGGCGGCAGCATTTGGGGCGATCAGTAGCCAAAGAGACGCGGCAGCCTTCCTGACCTCTGGCGAAAAATCGGCACAGACAATGTCAAAGCCAACGCCCGTCGTTATTCCCAACGCGCGCGAGTTATACGATTATCGAGTTCCAAAAGCCGCTCCGTTGAAGCAAGCCGCACTCGCAGCGGCTGAACTTGCTCGGGCCCAAGCCGAAGTGAATGGCGGCGGCAAAGAAGCCCTGTCGGTAGCTGTCCGGCACGCTCAGGGTTTGGCTCCTTCTCCGAATTTCATTCAGGCTCGGATGGACGAGAACCTCACCGCATCTCAACTTGCCCGCGCGTTGAATATTAGTGCGGCCGAGGCAGATACGACTTTGAACAATTTCCGATCGAAGTTGAAAGCTCTTCAGAAAGTCGCGACTCAACGAACAGACCTGCAAGCGGATATTCTGGCTCAGGTGGCATCTTCTAAACTGGGCGACCAGGTTTGGGCCATGGTCGCTCCGGATGCGAAGGATGGTATTCTCAAAGACGAACGCCTCGCCGATTCCAGCCTGCCGTGGCGTGTGGCTCTTGGGATGCTAAAGGGGAGCCAAGCTGCGAAAGGTCGAGAAGTGGCCGAGCAACTTGGTGATTCGAGGTGGCCGACGCTGGGGGCCGAACTAAAAAGCTATGTGCGTGACGATTTCCGTCCTGACGTTCTGGCAGAAGTGCTTTCTCCGGATCGTGAAACTGATCCGGCTCGGCTCATGCCGATCCTTGATGCGGCTGCCAGGCTTTCAAAAGACGATTCTGGTGCAGCCACAATGTTTGCAAAGAACATTCGTAACCCGACCTGGCGCCGGCAGGCACTGCGGTTCGTCGGCACTTACTTGACCAAGAATGGTCGTAGTCGAGAGCTAGCTGAAATTGCAAAGGGCCTCGATCTTGTGCCACCCGATAGAACTGCTATCTATCGCGGTTTCGTATCGGGAAGTGAACTCGATCCAAACTTCGGATCTTCCTCCAAAACGCCGTAAACCTAACGACGGTTCGAATACCGTCGCAGAACGGATTAGCGATGACCTTCGATCTCACTCAGCATGGCATCAACGTAAAGCAGATCATTCGAAACGCATCAGCGGCTCGGCTTTACGAGGAGGCGATTCGGCACGAACCGGGCACGACGATCTCTGAAAAGGGAGCGTTGATTGCCTACTCGGGTGAAAAGACTGGTCGGTCACCCAAAGACAAGCGTGTTGTCCGCCACGAGAATTCTGAAAACGACGTCTGGTGGGGGCCCGTCAACTTTCCACTGGACGAGATGACGTTCGAAATCAATCGCGAACGCGCGATGGACTATCTCAACACGCGAGAGCGTCTCTACTGCGTCGATGGGTTCGCGGGCTGGGATCCTGATCACCAAATCAAGTGCCGGGTGATTTGTGCTCGTCCGTATCACGCGTTGTTCATGCGGAACATGCTGATCCGCCCGACGAAGGAACAACGCGATAGTTTCGGTGAGCCGGACTTCGTGATCTACAACGCCGGTGGGTTCCCGGCGAATCGTCACACGACGGGAATGACGTCCAAGACGAGCGTGGATCTGAGTCTTGAGAAGAAGGAAGTTGTCTTGCTTGGCACGGAGTACGCCGGCGAGATGAAGAAAGCGATTTTCACCTACATCAACTACGAGATGCCGCGGCAAGGTATTTTGTCGATGCACTGTTCAGCGACGGCTGATCGAGAGAACGGTCGATCGTCGGTGCTGTTTGGTTTGTCCGGAACTGGAAAGACAACACTCTCGGCCGACCCGAAACGCTGGTTGGTTGGTGATGACGAACACTGCTGGTCAGACAACGGCATCTTCAATATCGAAGGTGGCTGCTACGCGAAGGCCGTCTACCTGACTCGCGAATCTGAGCCGGAGATCTTTGACGCATTGAAGTTCGGTGCCGTCCTCGAAAACGTTGTCTTCGAAGAATCCGGCGAGATGGTCGATTTCGCAAACACAAGTATCACGCAAAACACTCGCGGTTCTTACCCGATCGAGTACATGAGCAATGCGAAGGTGCCGTGCGTTGCTGATCACCCGGCGGATGTCATCTTCCTGACTTGCGATGCGTTTGGCGTTATCCCACCGGTCAGTCGTCTGACACCGGAACAAGCGATGTACTACTTCGTCAGCGGGTACACGGCCAAGGTTGCGGGTACGGAGATGGGTGTCGATGAACCGGAAGCAACGTTCTCGCCATGCTTCGGCGGTCCATTCCTCGTTTGGAGCCCATCGAAGTATGCTGAGCTACTGGCAGAAAAAATTCGCAAGCACGACGCGAATGTTTGGCTGGTGAACACTGGTTGGTCAGGTGGCGCTTATGGAACCGGTTCTCGTATGAAGCTGGACTACACGCGTTCAATCATCGACGCTATACACACCGGTTCTCTCAAAGACGCTCCCGTCGCGAAAGACCCAGTATTCGGTTTCGATGTCATCACGCAGTGCCCTGATGTTCCAGATGGAATTCTGGTCCCGCGTGACACGTGGGAAGACAAGTCTGCGTTCGATGCGACCGCTGCAAAGCTGGCTGACTCGTTCCGTGAGAACTTCAATGCAATGCACGGCGACGCGTCTGATGACGTACGCAATGCCGGGCCAGCGGCTTAAGTCGTTCTGCTGCCGACGGCACCAACTGGTTTGGCCGTTGTTTGTCTCAGTCTGCAATTTCGTCGGCTGAGGCAGATTCGCAGTCCCGACAACTACAAACGAAGTAAGCCGACTCAGAATCTGAGTCGGCTCTCTTTGTTTTTGCCAGCCATCTGGTCGTCCTGTGCGGGGGGACAGACCTACTTTTGAGCCTCTTCCAGCGATGGGACGGGCGACAGCCAGTGCATGTATTTCTCTTCTCGCCCGGTTACGACGCGGAAGAACAAGTCATGCAGCGCCTGTGTCATTGGCCCGGTTCCGCCTGAACCGATTTTGTGGTGATCGATTGAGCCGATCGCTTTCACCTGAGCTCCGGTGCCGCAGTAAAATGCTTCGTCCGACAGATACAATTCGCTGCGGTCGATGCTGCGTTCGACAACCTCGAAGCCAAGTTCTTCTTGAGCCAGTTCGATGAGAGTTCGCCGCGTGATTCCTTCAAGAATGTTGTCCGTGATCGGTGACGTGATGAGCTTACCGTCTCGAACAATCATGAAGTTCGCCGCGCTGCCTTCTGAGACGTGGCCGTCCTGGTTCAGAACTAACGCATCGTCAAAGCCGCTCAGCATCGCATCACTCTTAATGATCGCGCTGTTGACGTAAGCGCCGTTTAGCTTGCCGCGAGCCGGAATCATTGTGTCGTCAATTCGCCGCCAGCCGCTGACGCAAACGTTGGCCGCATCGTCGCCTTTGATGTACCCACCAACCGCTTGACTGAAGATGCAGATTCGATCTGTCGCGTCGTGCACCCATACACGAAACACGCCATCGTCTTTGTAAACCATCGGACGGATGTAGCAGTTTTCTGTCCATCCCTCCCGCGCCAGCAGGTCCAGTGTGATTCCGGTCAGCTTCTCCGGTGTGTAGTCGAACTCACATCTCAGCAGCTTCGCGCTGTTCAATAGTCGGACGTAGTGGTCGTGCAGGCGGAATGCGTACAGTTGGTTTGCGTCTTCGTTCCAATATCCGCGGAGTCCGCCGAAACAGCCGGTGCCGTAGTGCAACGTGTTGCACATGATGCTGACCTTAGCGTCTTCGATAGGAACAATGTTGCCTTCAAAGTATGCGACTGTTGTCATTGATTTACCTTTCGCGGTACTCGGCGTTGTTTACTGCCTTATCCCAAATTGGGCGGCAGATTGTACGCACTCAAACTCATGAAGAGAACAAAGAAGCAGGAACCAGAACACACACCGCTACTACTTGCTGGTACCGATTCCTCGGTATTCGCGTAGTGCATCGAGCGTGCGGTTCATGTCTTTAGGCAACGGTGCCTCAAACGAAACCGGCTTGTCTGTCGCAGGATGTTTGAAGCCAATTCGAAATGCGTGCAGCGCTTGGCGACCGATCAGGGGCTTCTTCATCTCGCTCGACTCAAGCGCTGCCAGCGTGAGTTTTCCGCCACCTCGGTACATTTTGTCCGCCACCATTGGATGGCCAACGTGCTGCATGTGAACGCGTAGTTGGTGAGTTCGACCTGTCTTGGGATGCAATCTCACGTACGTGTAGCCTCGGTAACGTTCCTCGACCTCGTAGAACGTCGTGGCGACGCGGGAACCGTCCTTTGGCTCGCAAGTAATCATTCGTTCGCGTTTGTTGGGGTCAACACACACGTGCGTTTCAATGTGTTCCGCATCGAGGTTCATCTCGCCCATCACAATCGCGCGATATTCTTTTTGGACTTCGCGTTTTTCGAACTGACGACTTAGGCGGTGATGAACCTGGTTGTCTCGGGCAACAACAATCACCCCGCTGGTATCGCGATCGAGTCGATGAACGATACCGGGTCGATACTGCCCTGCCATATCGCTGAGCGTGTCGAAGTGATGCTGCAGTGCTCCGGCGAGTGTTCCGTTGTGCCGCCCGCGACCGGGATGCACAATCATGCCCGCTTCTTTGTTGATGACGACAATCGATTCGTCTTCGTAGATAATTTCAAGCGGAACATCTTCTGGCTGGATACGGCTATCTGGTTCTTCCGGAAGCTTCACCGACAAGCGATCGTTGACGTGCAATCGCCGCGAAGCCTTCGCCACAACACCATTGACCTGAACGCCATCCTGTCCAATCGACCGCTGAAATGCGGCTCGACTGAACGATGGATATAACCGCGTCAGGTAATGATCCAGTCGCCATCCATGCGCGCGTGATTCCACGGTGAGTTCGACCGTATCGCCCGGGCTACCTTCTGGTGGCGGAGTTTCTGTCGGCGTCGTGCCTTCAGCCGACGAGTCTTCCGTCATTTCTCGTCTGACTTTTCTTCTTCTGCACCACTTCCGGCAGAAGACGATTCAGCAGCACCATCACCCGATTCCGCTGCACCAGGTGCCGGCGGAATGCCAAGCGATCCGGCTTTCTCTGGGTCGGCTGCCTCAGGGGCTGAACCGGCATCAGGACTTTCAACTCCACCCGGCTTTGGGCCAAGGATGCTATCCAATGGAAGAACACCGGTTTCAGCTTTTCCGGGGCTGCTTGGCAGGTCGTTTGGCGTCATCAGATCGTCCGTCACAGACGGATCTTGCTCCTTGAACCATGCATAGAACTTTTGCACTTCTGGCTTCTTCAGCTCGGCGACTCGTTCTTCTGCAAGTTCCTTGTAGATGGACTGTGGGAAGTCGCTAAGGAGCTTTTCGTAGGCGGCAATTGCTGAGGAAGTGTCTTCGCCGCTTGTTGCTTCTTCCAGGCGAGCCATACCGTAAAGGGCACGTTCGCGAACTTGTTTTGGGGTGCTGCGGTTATCGAGTAATTTCTTGTACGCCGAGTTCGCCTTCTCGAAGCTACCGTCAGATGCCGTGCGGCTTGTGAAGCTAAGTTGAACACCTTTAGTGAAGTAGCCGTTCGCTGCTGACAGCCGAGCCCAGGCACCAGCGGCTGTTCCCGGATTCTCATCGGCGATGTCGGCGTAGTCTTCTGCCGCCTTGGCCGTGGTGAAGTCGGCCCAGCCTTGAGCTGCAGCAGCCGAAGATGATCGCGACCACCAAATCCATGCAGCTGCGACCAGCAGAAGGGCGGCGAGGCCCAAAACAACCTTGGAACCGTACTTATCTACGTACGGCTGAATAGGTCCCATCAGCTGGCCAAGTTCGCTCTCTGGCTCTTGAGTCGGCGTGGTGGTCATTGTTGAATCTCATTTCGAGCCATTCGGCTCGCAAAAAAAGGCGTATCTGTCGCTAATCCCTCAGTATACGAGCGTGTTCGGAAAAGCGTCAAGCTGTGTGATGAGGAGAGAACACAAGGAGTTCAGGCGATTGGACGATCGGAACCGAGCGAAGCCCAAAGTATGCCCTCGTTCGACGGAAGCAGTTGGGACGAATGAAGTTAAGCCCCGCCCTCTGTTTTTCACCGTTCGATGAGCTCCGTCTTCACTGTGCGTTCGTACCCCCGGGATAAGCACAGCTCCGCCGACGAGGCCATTTAGGAGTCAGTTTCTTCTTCATCGTCGTCCAAGTCAGGCTGAG
>JBGCDN010000538.1:0-4347 GCA_045105495.1 Planctomycetaceae bacterium | reverse complement strand
GAGATTGCTGTCAGCTACATCCTACAAGCCGCGCGAGGTCTGCAAGCAGCACACGCTCACGGCATGGTTCATCGTGATGTGAAGCCAGCGAATCTGCTAATCAGCGAAGACGGCGTTGTGAAGGTCGCTGACCTTGGACTTGTGAAAGTCGCCAACACTGAAGACATCACTCTCGAAGGCACTGCAATCGGTTCTCTCGATGCCGCTCGCGCTGATATTACGCTGGCCAACGTTGCGATGGGAACCGCCGCGTTCATGGCTCCCGAACAATCCCAGGACGCCGCCACCGTCGATCATCGCGCGGACATTTATGCTCTTGGCTGCACGTTGTATTCGCTGATTACCGGCCAGATGCCGTTCGAAGGAACAACCGCGCTGGAAGTCATTTCCAAACATCGCACACAGCCTATTCGGCGACCCGATGCGGTTGTGAAGAACGTATCTGCCGGGCTTTCCGATATCGTCATGCGAATGGTGGCGAAGGACCCGGGTGACCGCTACGCCAACATGGGTCAGGTCGTTTCGTCGCTTGAGAAATTCCTTGGCGTCTCAGAGGTTGGTGGTTTTTCGCCCAGCGAAGAACATGCAGAGAAGATGACAGAGAACGTGAACGCGTTCAACAAGTCTCCTGCCGCTCGTGTGCGATCGCTGGTCGGCTATGGCTTCCCAATAGTGTGTACTGGAGCGGGATTCGCTGGTCTGTTCTTCAACCCATTCGCGGGAACCGCACTACTTGGCATCGGCGTTCTTACGGTATTGGCCTACTTCATCATCAGCGGCCTACGCGATCGAACAGACTTATTCTCAGCCGCGCGAGAGCTCGTAGCACGAAGTTCGTGGACTGATCGTCTTACCTGGCTCGGCGGACTGCTTGTCGCAATCGGCTTGGCCTGGGCGACAAACATGTTGCTGGGCTCAATCGTCCTGGTTGCCATCAGTGTCGGGCTAGCGTTCGCGTTTCACACAGTTTTTGATGGACGAGCCAAAGCGGAACGACAGACAAGTGTAAAAGCAGTTGAAGACATGCTGCGTTCCATGCGTCTGCGTGGCTTGCAGGAAGAAGAGCTTCGGAAGTTTGTCGCACGGTACAGCGGCGATCATTGGGAAGAATTCTACGAAGCACTCTTCGGCTATCGCGCGAAGCTAAACGCCAGGCAGGATATCGAACGCGGTGAAGTTGGAAGGAAACGTCGACGGTTCCGATCGTGGCGTGATCCACTGTTCAACATGGTCGATTCGAGACTGCAGGAATGTCAGGATCGCGACGAAGAAGAACATCTACAACGGGTGGAACAGAACCAATTGGAGGCTCAAGGTGTTTCTTCAGGCGACGCAACCGAGCAGGCAAAGCAAATCGCGGCTCAAATGGTTCGTCAGGCCTTGGAAACGCGAACGATTGCCATGGAACAAAAGCTGGCAATCATTGACCCTGGAATCGCGGCTGAACAAAAACGCCAACGCATCAAACAGATGCTGGCGGACGCTCGGAACTCAAAAGCGGAACCAATATCCGCGGCAAAACGGTTTTCGTCGTTGGCAAATACCGCTTTCGGCTCACGCGTTCGATTCATCGTCGGCTGTCTGCTGATTACTGGCTGCCTGCTTTGGATCCGTCAAAACGATCTGTTCTCCACCGACACCCTCAAGACAGCAACTGAAGCCGCCATGCAATCGGGTGATGTCTTGCAGATCAACCTGAAGGACGTTGCCGGTTCGCTAGACACCAGCAACGAGACGACTCGAACCGCCCTCAATCTGCCGATGATTGGCGGGCTCTTCAACGACTTCCAACCAGGCATCGCGGGGCTCCTACTGGTTGTCAGCGCGTTCCTTTCCGGCTACCGCATGTCTGTGTTCGCAATCCCGGCCGCTTTGATCGTCCTGTTTGGCCCTGGACTTGGCCTGCCCGGGATCGATGCCATCGGCGGACCAGCTACGACAGCCAGCGCCATCGGGCTTGCACTTCTCGTCGCCGGCTTCCTACTAGTCAATCCAGACTAGCAAGCGGAAGCGTTCCGCTTCACCGTGTGCGGCAACTACGTTGGGATGGTGGTTTTCGGGAGCCTATTCGCCGCGAGGACGTTTTGGATCTCCGCGCCATCGGCGTGTCACTCGGTTTGGTCAGGGCTTTTTAGGCTGCCGCTTCACGACAACCAAATTTGAGGATCGTGGAAATTTCCTGTTCGCCTCCTGCCGTGGCCATCGTCTTGAGGTAGTCCTTAGACACACAAAACTCTTGGAAGCGTCGGGCCTGACTCGCGTTACAGGCTCGCCGGTATAAAGCCCTCCGGCGAGCCTGTTTCTGCTTTCAGTCGATACACAGCTCAAGGCGAAGCCTTCAACGACTCAGGAAGTATTCCAACGCCAATCGATTCGAAGCGAAGGCCATCTCGTCTAATTCCGTTTTTGTTGGAACGACAAGACAGAAATCAGCAGCTTCGCCATCGATCGCGTCCAGGGTCTCGAACGTTTCGACCCGAGCGTGGAAGAACATGTCGGTGACTGCAATTTCCACACCTCGGTAGAGATATTGATTCGGCTGCGAGGTGAGATAGTCCATCTCAATCGCTTTGAGTCCGGCTTCTTCAAACACCTCACGCACCAACGCTTGTTCCAGACTTTCACCAGGATCAACAAATCCGCCCGGAAGCCCAAGCTTGCCCTGCCCCGGATTCTTCGCTCGCCGAATGAAGAGAACTCGGTCTTCAGCATCCGTCACAATCGCACCGACGGCCGTTACCGGACTGAAGTAGTAGGCAAAATCACACGCAGCACATGCGAATGGATTTGAACCCGAATCAGGTCGTTCTTGCCCGCACCGCGGACAGAAGCGAAAAGCGGATGCGAGAGGCTCAGACATTAGCGTGTCCTTGTTCCGCTGCTGATGGGACATCTGCAACGAGATTCTGAAGTTCATCAGAACCCCGCCTGCAGTTTTCTTCCACCAACCGAAGCCGGCAAAAGCGATGGCACTTCAAACTATCTCGGAAGGATCCTCGGCAACTTGCCCGCCACACGTTTCGCTGGCTTCTTCTTCAAGAGCGGCTTTGCTGCAGCGGTCGATGTTGGGTACTTGTTTCGATCGAAGTAACGAGTTGTGTCTTCTGAAGAGAACCGCAGTCTCGGATTCAAAGCTTGCACAACGACTCGAAATGTATGGTTCCCAGAGATCGTGGCTCGCACCTTCACGGTGTGCACAACATCTTTGTCAGGTTCAATCGATTTGATCTGACGGAAGAAAATCTGGTTCGCCTTCACTGCGGCGTCGCCGGTAACCGCAGTCGCTTTGAGCTCCGGAGGAAGAACCGCGATGATCGAAACGTCTTTCGCGGCAGCGCTGCCGACGTTGGCGATGCGAATTTTATACTCAGCATCTTTGCCGATTGGCTGCGGGCCTTGTGGTTCGGTTACGGTCAGTTTCAAATCGGCTGAAGTTTCCGCCAGCGTCGCAATTGTTGATCGAACAACCTGATCGTCACCCGCAGCTGCCTGGACAGTGAATTCATGTTTGCCGCGTTGCTTCAGCTGAATCACAAGCGGAAACTTGAGACTCGCTCCCGCTGCAATCTCGTCAACGGTCCAATGCACAGCGCGATCTTTCACGCGCGGTGATTTCAGTCCGCTGACGTAGGTGGCCCCCATCGGAAGTGTGAACGATACATCGACGTACTTGAGAGCTGCGTCTCCGTCGTTCTTGACATTCACTTCATAATTCGCCGCGTTGCCAGCGAACAGGAATGAAGAACCGCGTACAGACACATGCGGCAAGCCACGTCGCACCGTGAACTGATGCCGGGCTTGGTCTTTGAGGCCCGGTTCGGCGGTCGTGACAACTTCCAGTGGGACAGCACCAACACTACTGGCCGTCAAATCCAGTTCAGCAACCCGCTCGCTACCCGGAGCGATGGAATCGACGGTAAAACTGGCAACTTTGCGTCCCGCGGCCACAACTTGAACAGCGACGTTTTCAGTGACTGCGGTGCCAGGATTTGCCAACGTAATTTTGAAAACACCCTCTTCTTCGAAGACCAGTGAATCAGGGCCAACCAGTTTCGTGGTGAGTTGCGGTTCACGAATCGTAATTTGTCGTTTCACTTTCCGTGGCTGAACAGCAAGCTCGACTTTCAATTCGAAAGCCTTCCCTTTTCGAGGAATGAGATTCAGCTTCAGCCGTTGCGAGCCTTTGGCTTTCACAGACTCCAGAAGCCATTCGATGTTGTCGTCAACTTTATTCTCTAGTACCCGCCCGCTGGTTCCTTCGTGGTCGTCCAGATCAACCCAAGCCGGAATCGATGCACGGACAGTCACAGCATTCGCTTCGAAATCGCTCTGGTTCCGCACTTCAAC
>JBGCDN010000537.1:0-2713 GCA_045105495.1 Planctomycetaceae bacterium | reverse complement strand
GACGCCGATCGACGTAAGTTGTTGATACAGTAGGCACCTACCTCAACAAGCCCCGATGTTCGCATAGAGCACTTAGTCTTGCAGCCGCTTCAAGACTTGTGTGACTCGTGCCCTGCTGACTCCGAGTTGTCGAGCAAGTTGGGCTCGACTTTCGACTTGACCGGAGTCAAGAATTGACTGGTAATGAAGAGCCAGTCTCATAGGGTCGTACCGAGGCCTTCTTGGTTTGACTGACGGCGTTGGGATGGCGGAAATGGCGTCCCATGGGTAGCAACTGACTTCGCCCTGTCGACGTAAGTTCCTTATGTGGTAAGCACCTACCTCGACTAGCCCTTGGTTTGAGTAGAGTCCGCCTCGGGGAGCTTTTCTATCCAGACTCAAGAACCCTCCGTCACAGGTCCTCGTGTGACCGAGGGTTTTGTCGTCCATGATGCCGTCGTGTTCCGGATCACATTGAGACTTGATTGGTTTGCGATCAGCGATTCGTGGTTCCGTCATCTTGTTATTCACTGTGAATAGTTTTGACGTATGGGTTTGTGTCTCAGCTGGCTTGATCATTGCGTGCGCTACGGTGAATCGCAACGGCTCGAATCCGCAAAGGGGGCGAAAGTTGTGTCATCGTCCGTCTTGGTTCGCGGCGGTCGCCGGTCGGTCGTCATTGACGTTTGTGGCAACGGTTCCTCGGGTTTCCCAAAAACGTGCGAGTTGTTCTCTGCTGCTTCGTCCCACTCGGTGAAGGTTGCCTTCGGCATTTCCACAAGATCGCGGATTGCGATCTATCGCTGGAATGGCTGGCTTTGGATCACCGCGTGGAGCAAATCGCGAAGTCCGGCATCGCGGCTGAGCGATGATGTTGTGGCTAATAGCTCGGCTTTGTCCTGCGAATCGTCCGTCCTATGGCTTGAGTCAGCAGTTTTGAAGAGAGATTGGCGACCACAAGGTGTCGTTTCTTCAGCAGCTGCGTCTTGAGTTGAACGACATGGGCGAACGCTTCTCCGCTGGCGAGTTTGCCCGATGAATCGATCTTCGCGAGTTGCTTTTTTTTCGCCAGCCGCCGCTGTCGTAATGGGTTCGGAATTGACCGATTTCATCGAAGGATTCCAGGGCGAAGCCAGGTGGGTCGATGCGACGGTGACAGTTCGCGCAGGTGGCGACTTCTCGGTGAGCGGCCAGTTGTTCGCGGATGGTTGTTGTGCCGCGGATGTTGGGTTCAATGGGTTCGACGTCCGGTGGTGGGGTGCCCAGCAGACATTCCATGACCCACATACGTCGGACGACGGGCGATGTGTCGATTCCATTCGCGCTGGCGGTGAGGATGGTGGCCTGGCCGAGCAGTCCGCCTCGGGTGCGACCTGTTAGCTGCACCTTCTTGAACTCGTGGCCCTTAACGCCTTTGATTCCGTACAGCCTTGCCAGTGATGAGTTAAGGAAGGTGTAGTCGCTTTCGATGAGCGTTGAAATGGGAGCGTTGTTTTTCAGAGTGTCGTCGAAGAACAGACGCGTTTCGGTTCGCATCGCGTGTTCGAGGCGTTCGTTGTAGTACGCGGGGTGTTCGACTCGGTCGGGAAGCATTGTGCCCAGCTTCGATAACTGTAGCCATGAGTCGGTGAAGGAGTTTACGAAGCGTTCGCGGCGAGGGTCGTTGAGGAGGCGTTCGGTCTGTTTTCGGAGTTCTGCTGGGTTTGAAAGTTCGCCTTTTGATGCCGATTGAAGTAGGTCGTCATCGGCTGGGGTGCCCCAAAGGAAGAACGATAGGCGGTTGGCGAGTTCGACGTTGTCTAGTTCACCTCGGCGCGTGCGGTGGTAGAGGAATTCGGGACTGCAGAGGATTGTTTGATAGGTTGAGGACCGGCGCTGACGGAGTCATGTCAACGGCTTTCGAACCTTAATCGTAGTTGGCTCTTCGGTTTTTGGGCGTCCAAAAAACTGGAAGCCGTCTTCTGTGTTGCAGCCTTGCGGATCATTGCGAACTGTCGAACCCCCCCGGACCGTAGAAGGGTACGTCGAATTGTCAGATTTGTTGATCTGTGCGGCCTTCAACAGATTGCCTTTGTGCCCTGCCCCACGCCAGATTAACGAGTTGTCACAGGACTCCATCAGTGCGGTCCGCGCGCATCGTCCTCGGGTACATTGTCAACGACGTGTGTGCTTTCCGTTCATGAAGGGCATCCAAGTGCCATGGTCGTTCGGCATGGAACTTCTAAGCCACCACGTGTTCTCGTCAAAGACTTCAATCACGTCGCGGTAGTCACTCGTTCCGGTTCCATCAAAGCTTGGCCCTTGGGTGTTGAGCGTGAGACGGTTCTCCTCGAGCGTGCCTTCGTAGAGCCAGAGGTTGGACATGTTCGAGCCGACGAACGTCCCGACGTAGACACCCTTCTCCGGGGCGAACCCCAACATCATGATGGACGTCCACGAGCCTTCCGGGGACTCGCCAGTGCTTTCGATCACCAGCCACATCCCGCCGAGCGACCGGCAACTCGCGGTACCGGTCGTTTCCGATGGCTCTCCGTCAGGTATCACGCACTCGTGTCGAAATTCCCATTCGCCGACAAGTTGGTTCAGCCATTCGTGTCCAGCCTGGGGCTTCGCAAACATCTGGGGTTCCCGCTGGTTCCATTTCTACTGTCCGAACGCGCAGTCTACTCCTCTCGGGTCAGGTGGGAAATGAAAGAGCCTCTACTTCCCCATCTCCTCGCGAACGGCACTGCCG
>JBGCDN010000536.1:0-3466 GCA_045105495.1 Planctomycetaceae bacterium | reverse complement strand
CGGTGCTGCTCAGTCGCTACATCGCCGCTGCTGAGAAAATCAGCAGATTGGCTGTCGGTGGTACGCATAAAGGCCCCGGAGGAATGACGCTTCGGATTCCTGCCGATCGATCGCAAGAAGAACATGTTGAAGGCCTGCCTTTCGGTACACGCGGCGGCACCTTGATCGATTACCACTTTCCCGCGGATGGCGAATACGAAATTCAACTGCGCCTGATGCGTGATCGCGACGAAAACATTGAAGGGCTTCACGAAAAGCACGATATCGATGTCTTGATCGACCGCCGTCCTATACATCGCTTCACAGTCAGTCCGCCGAAGAAGATGAAGGAGAATTGGCAGAAGCGTGACGATACACTGGTGGATGCAAATCTGAAAAAACGATTTCGTGCCACTAGTGGTCCCCACAAAGTCGGTGTGACGTTCCCGAAGAAGTTTTCGTCTCTTTCGGAGACGAAGCGGCAGCCATTTGACGCCAGTTTTAATCGTCACCGGCATCCTCGACGTACCCCAGCGATTTTTGAAGTCTCCATCGTTGGACCATTCAATACGGAAGGGCCTGGCGATACGCCCAGTCGCAGTCGTGTCTTCGGCGATGCGATGCGAGAAGGCGACGATCTTGGGGCCATCGAGGCCGCAAAGAATCGTGCCCGGCAGATCTTTGGGCGTCTGATGCGTCATGCCTATCGTCGCCCCGTTGAAGATTCAGACTTCGACGTGCCTGTGCGGTTTTTCGTGGAGCGTTTTCAGGCCGATGGTTTCGAAGCAGGCATCGAGTCCGGACTCGCCACGATACTGGTGAATCCCCACTTTCTCTTTCGGGCAGAGCAATCAGACTCTCAACTGCCGCAGGGTTCATCGCCCAGGCCGGTGTCCAATTTGGAGTTGGCGTCGCGGTTGTCGTTCTTCCTTTGGAGCAGTATTCCTGATGCGGAACTTTTGGCGTTGGCCGAAGCTGGGACGCTTCGTGATCCCGAGACGCTTCGAACGCAGGTCGACCGGATGCTCAATGATTCGCGGACCAGCGCACTCGTTACAAACTTCGCGGCACAATGGTTGTACTTGCGAAATCTAGATTCGTTTCATCCCGATCGCCGGTTGTTTCCAGGGTTTGACGACAACCTGCGCAAGGCGATGCGGCGTGAGACGGAGTTGAACTTTCAGCGTGTCGTTCGAAAAGACCTGAGCGTATTGGAGCTCATTCGTAGCGAACAGACTTTCTTGAACGAACGACTGGCGACACATTATGACATTCCAGGTGTCCGTGGCAGCGAGTTTCGATCTGTCAATCTGAACGGTAGTAGTCGATTGAAAGATCGGGGTGGTTTGCTGCGACAGGCCAGTATTCTGGCCGTTACGTCTTACTCGACGCGAACCTCTCCGACTGTGCGAGGCAATTGGATCCTTGAAAACATATTGGGCACCCCTGCCCCGCCGCCGCCGCCCAATGTTCCAGCTTTGAAAGAGAAGACCGAAAAAGAGGCGATCAGCATTCGGGAGCGGCTTGCCGAGCATCGCGCCAACCCGGCGTGTGCCAGCTGCCATGACCTGATGGACCCAATCGGTTTCGCACTTGAAAATTTCGACTCGGTGGGAAGATGGCGTGTGTTTGATCAAGAACAGCCCGTTGATGCGTCCGGTACGCTACCCGGTGGTCTACGGCTGAGAGGGCTTGAAGATCTGGAGCAGCACATACTGGATCGTCCCGAAATGTTTGCCAGCACGTTGGTGGAAAAGCTGCTGACGTTTGGTTTAGGCCGCGGGATTGAGCCCTTCGATGGTCCGGCAATCCGCAAGGTCGTCCGGGATTCTGCCGATAAACAGTACAAGTTTTCTTCGTTGGTTCACGGAATAGTCGCGAGCACTCCATTTCAAATGAGAGAATGAAGTGTCGCTTGCTGCTCTAACTCGCGAACCCACCGCTAGTCTGTTCAACCAAAATGCTAGGTGCCATGTTTAACACTAAAAAACACATCTCGCGTCGGACAATTCTTCGGGGCGCCGGTTGCGCGTTCGCGCTCCCGCTGTTGGATGCCATGATCCCGGCCAGTACCGTGCTGGCGAAAACGGCGGCAGCTCCGTCCCAGCTTCGGCGACTTGGCTACATCTATATGCCGATGGGATTCAACCCGGCCGAGTGGACTCCGAAAGCAGACAACCTGGACGAACTGCCTTCGTCGCTAAGCCCGTTGGAACGCGTGAAGGATCAGGTCAACATCGTGACGGGGATGGAGCTGAAGAATGCCTACCCCGGTTCACACGCCACGTCCAACTCGGCATTCCTGAGTGCGGCCACCGCAAAGCGGACGGAGAGTTCCGATTACTTTTTAGGCGTTACTGTCGACCAGATTGCGGCCAAGCAGCTGGGGCAGCAAACCCAGTTGCCGTCGTTGGAACTGGCGATGGACTTGCTGGACAACGCCGGACAGTGTGACAACGGTTACGCGTGCGTGTATCAAAACTATCTGTCGTGGTCGTCGCCAACAACTCCATTGCCATCAGAGGCGCATCCTCGGCTGGTCTTTGAAACGCTATTCGGCGAGGGAGGTACAACGGAAGACCGTAAAGAAGTTCTGCGGCGCCGCGCCAGTTTGCTGGACTCGGTTTCGGAAGAGATGAAGCGATTCAAGCTGCAGTTGGGTTCGAACGACCGAAATAAGTTTGATGACTACTTCCAAAGTATCCGTGAAGTTGAACGGCGGATTCAACGCGCCGAGGCGAAGGTCGACGACAACCCGCTGCCCGATCTCGATCGACCCGTTGGTGTCCCGGCTTCCTATGCGGAACACGCGAAATTGATGTTTGACCTGCAGTTGCTCGCATTCCAGGGTGACATCACGCGAGTCATCTCATTCCAGTTGGCTCGTGAGGCGAGTACGCGAACCTATCCGGAAATTGGCGTGCCGGAACCGCACCATCCAATTACGCACCACGGCAACAATCCAGAGAAACTCGCCAAAGTGGCGAAGGTTAATCAATTCCACGTTTCTCTGTTCGCGGAGTTCATTGAAAAGATGGCCGCCGTCAAAGAAGGCAATGGTTCATTGCTGGATCACTCGCTGTACATGTATGGCAGTGGCATGGGCGACCCGGATGCTCATGATCATACGGACCTGCCAATTATCGTGGCTGGCGGAGCTGCCGGTAACATGGTCGGGGGACGACACATCCGCTACGAGAAACACACTCCGTTGGCGAATCTACACCTCACTCTGTTGAATAAGGTTGGGTTAGAGATGGATTCGTTCTCGGATAGCGATGGCGATGCCGACGAATTGTTCGAGCCGCTTTCAGTTTAAGTAAAAGCACAGGTTTTTGACTTAGTTTCGACACGGGTGGAGCAAGCCGCGAGGAATGACTATGGGTAGCAGTTTCCAGATGTTCTCGCGATTGCCAGTTGTTTGGGCATCCGTCACGTGGTTGCTCGCGGTAAGCTTCCTGCCAGTCGAGTGTTTGGCGGCGGAAGC
>JBGCDN010000535.1:0-3983 GCA_045105495.1 Planctomycetaceae bacterium | reverse complement strand
CCAAGACGAAGCAAGTGCAGGAAGAGAAACGCAAAGTCGATGGCTGGATGAAAGCCAAGAGAGATAACTCGCACAAGATCTTCGCCGGACTGATTGCCGGTGACTTCAAGAAAGTTGAAGACGCGAGTCTGAAGATGATCGGGAACAACTTTCTGGAAGGATGGCTGGCTGACCGCAAGCAGTATGAGAAGCACTTCTCCTATCACGGACAGCTGAACGCTTTCGAGTACTCAACAAAGGAATTGTGGCGGTTCGCGAAGCAGAAGGATATGGACGGAGCGCTCCAGGCGTATGGCGTGATGAGTCGATCATGTGTTCGGTGCCACCAGCTGATTCGTGACGGTGTTGTTCCTCCCGACACGCTGAAGGACCTGGCAATGAACAGTCGTACGCAAACGCCAGCGAAGGTCAAGAACAACTAAAGAGTGCTTCTCCGACGCGCTGAATTGCCCTATTGCGATTCTCTGCCGATGCGAAGCCGACAAGGTGATCTCACCGTGGCGGAGTCAGAGACCGCCGCGAGCCGAGGGTGAACTGTCAATAATTCGTACCGCACTCAAGAGAGTTCCCATGCTACTCAAGTACTTCTACGACAAAGCACTGGCTCACGCCTCTTACCTTGTTGGATGCCAGAAGACAGGTGAGGCGATCGTCATTGACCCGGGACGCGATGTGCGACAGTACCTTGATGCTGCCCGAGCAGAAGGAATGCGCATTGTTGGTGCTGCCGACACCCATATCCACGCAGACTACGTCTCTGGAGCCAGGCAACTGGCAGACCAGGTTGGTGCGAAGCTGTATCTTTCGAATGAAGGGCCAGCCGATTGGAAGTACGAGTTTGCCGCCGACTACGACCATCAACTGTTGAGGGGCGGCGACACGTTCAACGCTGGTAGGATTGAGTTCGAGGTAGTGCATACACCTGGCCATACCCCAGAGAGTGTTTCCTTTGTGCTGACTGACAAAGGTGGTGGGGCAAACGAGCCGATGGGCATTTTTACCGGTGACTTCGTCTTTGTCGGTTCGATCGGACGTCCTGATCTGTTGGAGAAAGCAGCCGGTGAAATGGGGACGGCAGCCCCTGGTGCGATTCAGCTATTTGGTTCCGTACAGCGGTTCCGCGAGCTCCCCGACTTCCTCCAGGTCTGGCCAGCCCACGGCGCGGGTAGTGCATGTGGCAAGGGCTTGGGAGCGATTCCATCCTCGACGGTTGGCTATGAAAAGCGTTTCAACCCAGCCTTTCAGATTCATTCAGAAGACGACTTCGTCGAATACATCTTGGCTGACCAACCAGAAGCACCGAAGTACTTTGCGGTCATGAAGCACGTGAACAAAGTCGGTCCAGCGATTCTGGGCGATGAAGATGTGCCGGTGGAGCTGGAGCTTGAACAAGTCACCGAAGCTGCAGCGAACGGCATGGTGATTGATACACGCAAGGCAGCGGATTTTGCGAAGTGGCATGTGCCGGGATCGATCAATATCCCAGTCTCATTCCTTGCAGCGTGGGGCGGGTGGCTTGTGGATTACAAGAAGGACGTGTCGCTGTTGTCTTCACAAGAAGATATTCGCGAGGTCAATCGTATCCTTCGCAAGATCGGGATCGAACGCATTGCAGGCTACTTCAACGCCGACTCCGCAGCCGACGCTGGTTGGTTCACGGAGTCCTACGAGGAACAGACGCCGCAAGAACTATTGGAACGTGTGCAGAGCGAGGATGTTACGCTAATCGATGTTCGCGGCGACGCCGAGTGGAATGAAGCTCATATCGACAAAGCGCAGCGATGCTTCCTCGCTGATTTCCCCGCGAAACTTGCGGAGTTCAAAGGCGCCTGCATACTTGCATTCCACTGCCGCAGCGGCGCCCGATCGGCAATCGCCGTGAGTCTCGCTCAGGCTGCAGGATTGCAAAACGTCATCAATATGAAGGGCGGCCTCACCGCTTGGGAGAAAGCAGGATTGCCTGTCAGCTCATGCGAACGCACCTGCTGCGGCCCGGAAAACGATGCTTCGGAACCAGAACTCGCTTGCCAAAGCCAGGCCGTATTCTGGAATGCGGAATGTCCTGTCGGGTCCGCATAAGGCGAAGCTATTCCGTTCTGTATTGGCCGGTTAAGTCGAACACGAACGGCTTGATGGTTGCCCCATGTCTGTCTACCGAAGCGGTGGCGTGCTTTTCGAGATTCGAAGCACGTGATCCGGTGACTCCGCAACAATGGCCAGTCGCACGGTCTTGAGGCAACTTGCTTTGAGCGCGTTGGGAACTCGTGATCTGTCCGATTCTCATCGACGGACTGGTGCAATCTGACTCCACGGAAACAGGCAGAGGTGTTGACGGATCCGCACAAGGGGTGTGTGCATTGTCGCACGTCGGTCAAGGCGTCAAACAGCTTTTTTACTCAAGCGGAGTTCTGGGGCACGTTCGCCGACGATTTTCATGATGGCACGCGAAGTGCTTAGGAGGAGAACGACTGTGTGATTCACCAGTTTTATCCTCAATCGATTTTCTGGGAGTGCAACAATGTCTCGGTTCTTGTTGTGTGTGTCAGTTGTTGGTTTCTGTTTGCTGGGCGGAACTGTCGTCGAGGCAAATGAGCCTTGCTACCAAGGGGTCGCAACATCGTCCTACCAGCCCGTTGTCTACTATGCGCCGGCTTCTCAGGAATGGGGTGCGTGCTGTCACTTCGACATGCAGACAGGGCGACGCTTTTGTCGTCAGGATACGCGTGGCGGCTGTGAGACTTGCTGGGGTTCCGGAACTGAATGCACTTGGTATCGCGGTCAGAGTTGCCAGTCAGCTTGCCCTCAGTACTTACAGCCCATGAGCTACGGGGCTTGCTTTCACTACGACACGTACTCGGGCCAGTATTTCTGTCGTCAGGATACGAGCGGAGGATGCTCCATCTGCTGGGGGCCTGGAACAGAATGCACGTGGATTGCGGGCAAGAGTTGCTTTCAAGCTTGTGGGGTTCGGTAGCTGCTGTTGAGTTGTGCGCCGAGTCGGTTTCGCTGAGATCGTGAAGTTCCGACGCGCTCCCCCGGAGCAAGCTCCGACCCTCTACACGGGCTGAAGGGAGGGTGTTTGTTGTTGATTGGATGACGTTATGGAACCCATCGCTAGCCTGTTGAGTTTTACCGCAATTGTTGTTGCTGGCGTCGCGTTGCGAATGGTCTTCGGCTTGCGAAAAGAAGTGCGTTTTCTCCGCACTCAGTTATCCCGCGCGTTCGCGCAAGGGAAAGCGTCTCAAAGTTTCGTTCCAAATCAATCGAGGGTTATCGAAACGGCTCCGGCACCGCGACGACTCACGCATGACGAGAGTCGAACCGAAGCTCGGTCGCCTATATTGCCTAAGGGCAAGCCGGATGGCGTAACAACGCCAAGACGCGGGACGCGAGCGTTAACAGGCTCCAGTAACTGGGAAGAGCGCATTGGGGCGAAGCTGCCGATCTGGATTGGTGCGGTTGCGTTGATTCTCTCTGGGGTGTTTATGGTTCGCTACTTCGCGCAGAAGGGGCTGCTGGGGCCGCAGACGCGAATGGTTCTGGCCGGCATGTTTGGGGTGTCACTGGTTGGTTTTGGTCAGTGGCTGAGAACTCGGCAGGAACAAATCGCTCAGGGTCTTGCTGCGGCCGGGGTGGGCGTGCTGTATGCAACCATGGTTGGCAGCGTGAATCTGCATCAGTTGATCAGCGTGCAGGCTGGGTTCGTCGGAATGCTGGTGGTCACCGCGGGTGCTGTGCTTCTGAGTCTTCAGCACGGACGGATGGTCGCATTCCTTGGGTTGGCTGGTGGATTTCTAATGCCAGCGATTCTGGGAGCCGAAAGCGTCTCCGTCGAACAGTTATTCGGCTACTTGTTCCTGTTGCAGGCCGCGCTGGCGATCCTTGGTTGCAGTCGGCGTTGGTGGGTGCTGAGCCTGGTGACGACGTGTTGTTCGTTCGTTTGGATCGCGGTGTGGATGGTTCTCTGGTTCAACGGGGGCGAC
>JBGCDN010000534.1:0-5098 GCA_045105495.1 Planctomycetaceae bacterium | reverse complement strand
CAACGGCAGAATATTCGAGCTGCGTGTAGGGCGGATTATTTTGGCAGCTCCCCAAACAGACGGCTCGATTCGCTTTCACCAGTTGGACGCGCCAGCAATGAACTCAAAAGAACTTGAAACGTACGTTGAGGGGCTGAAGGCAAATAAGAACGTATTGGCATTCTTTTCAGCTAAGACCAATATCCAAACTCGTTGAAGGGCATAAGTACATTTGGATTGGCCTCGCCAGATCGTCGGGGAACAAGCAGTAGCTTCTGAACAGATAGGACCGCACAAGAGAGTGCAGCCCTGTCTCACAATTGGTAAGGTAACGTACAACTTCTGACGAGCTGATTGGTTCCAAAGGCTGACACCGGCATGGTTCCATTCTCGTTTAAGTCGCTCCGGTGACGCACGTCGGGGGCTTGTTTGCCCTATATTTCCACGCGTTGACGCTGGTGACCGGAGCACTTTGAGCGTTGTCGCCCGTGGCAAGCCAGACTAGCCGTTCGGTTACTCCGGTGAACCATCGCCAATGAAACCGACTGTCGAACCTCGAACCGCGCCAGTCACTGATGGCGCGGCTTGATTTGCCAAGAGTCAATTCGCGGCTTCAAACTTTCGTCTGCAGCAAGGGCACATCCCTTCGAACCCTCTGGTCAAGCTGAGGAATGCCGTCGGTTGCGGAATCGTCATGATCGCCTTGAATGCCAGCGGGTCGCGATGGGCGTAGTGGCGATACGTTACACCACCGACGCTGTGACCGAGAATCTCAATCGATGACTCCGGCATGTGTGCGTCGTAGTGTGTGGCGCACGTCTTCCGGAGATCCTTCAAATTCCACTTCGTTTCGTTGCCTGTCTCAACGTTGACCTTCGGTCCTATCGCGGCCAGATCGCAGAGTTGTCGAAACCTTGCGTTCGGGCGAGCACCTCCACCAGCAACGACGACGTCATCGGGTGTTTGATGACCAGCAGCGATGCTGCGAAGGTGATCATGTACGACGCGGTTCATCGGGCGATAGAACCTCTTCCCCGTCTTTACACGACGATAGAACAACCATCCGTAGCGAGATCGCTTCTTCGTCCGACCGTCGGGACACTGCTGATCCCACGACACGTGTCTCCATCGAATCGGCTCGTGTGCCGGTATTGACTTCCAAATTGTTCCAGTATCAAGACCATAGTTGAAGAAGAGAACTAACGCCGTTCTCCAGTGTTGTCCAATAGTGGTATCCTGCCGCCAACCACGCGGTCGCTTCATGCGGTAAGTTGCGAAGTAGAGCGAGTTGAGCTCTGGCTTGGACAAGTAGTATCGCCCTGCGACATCACGCTGTTCTTTGGGTTTCGGAAATCGTGGCAGCGCCTCAACGATATCCTGTTCCCACGCCCACGAAAGAACGGCCCGTAGGTGTTCTCTTGCTTTGTTGGCTGTGCGGCCCGGATTCTCGCCCTGATCTGAAATCGCCTTCTCATGAACCCAATCGAGGAACTCACGCAGTTCTCCACGATTCAGGGATTCGATCGGACTCCCTTGTCCCCATTGCCGCCACTTCCGAATGGTGGAGGAGTACTCGTCCTTAGTGCCGTCCGAAAGGCGTTTGGACTGAATGTAAGAGGTTGCGGCGGATTCGAGTGTCGTCGGCATTGGTGACTCCCGTCGCCGACTTTGCATCTCCGCTACTCGATCCATCCTCATCCAGCGACTTGAACTGGCTTCGTGCTCGACCTCATGCCTCTGGAATTGCGAGTGAAATACTGATCTTCAGGGAGTCAGATGCCCGAGTCCAGAGGGTTCTTTTACGCTGATGTGGTTGACCGACGCGGTTTCGGGTAAGGACGCGAGGCGCCGAAGGAGGCGACCGAAGCACGGTGGTAAACTTATCGGACGTACCCATCAGGCCAGCCGCAATCCCGAGACTTAACCTCAGCTCAGGAATGAAATGACGAATCCAAGAATCGCAGACCGCTAGGCTGATCTCGAAACTGCAGTTCATGCGGTGGATGAAAGAACCTGCTGTTTTGCGATGGCAGTAACTGAGTTCACACCACTTGCATTCTCGGTCGACGAGCCGCTTCAGGCCTTGGTCTGCTCTTGATACAGCTGTCCGGTCCTCAAGTTCCAGAACCTCCGTTGAACGGTGCGAGGCAGGTCCGTTAGGCTCTCTAGTGACTTTCTCAATGGGCGGCGGGTAAATGAAAAACAGGCATGGTTCTTGGCTACTAGTGGTATGGCTGGTTTGTTCGTCGTCTCTGATGGCCCAACAAGGGAAGCAGAGACAGGGTTCCAAGCCGCAGCTCTTTCGACGGTTTGATCAGGATCGGAATGGTAGGATATGGCTGAAAAGATTGCCGCAGGAAGTACGTCGAAAAGTCCGGCAGTTTGACACCAACGGTGACGGGTCACTAACACTGGCGGAGTTTCGTCTTGGCAAACAGCAAGCAGCGGCTGCCCCGGATCGGGAGCCGGATGACGGCCCACTGACGAAAGACGAACTGATGATGGTTGCTCTTGCCACGGACGGCAATTCACGGGTCAACCAGGTCAAGAACACACCAACCGGGCTGACAGGGGCAGAGCAACTGAATCTGTTCTTTGACCAGTACCAGAAAAATGGCCGAGCCAGAAACGTTGCGGCAGGCCTCCTAGCCTGCGACATCTTGCAGAAGACTAAGGCCGCGAACAGCGAAGGGCAGTGGAAACTCTACAGAGCGCTTCCCGGTGACATGTTGCGACTGGCAGGTCGGGCTACGGGCATGGCGATTAGGGGCGAAAGATTGCCGCCGCCGTTTTCTAAATCGTTTTACAGCTTGACTGAAAGCGCTCTCGCCGGGCTTGACCAAATGCGGAGAGACGCGGTGCAGCTCAACCGACTCAAGATTGCCTTTGAGTATGCAAACTTTGCGACAGTGACCGAAATTGAAAACAACTTCGCAACCGTACTCGGCAAAACGCCGATCGACTCCAAAGAATTACAAGTCCGCCAGTTGCCCGGTGGCCAGTCGCTCGATCTCAAATACATTGGCACTCGGCCCCTTACCAATGTCATGTTATTTTCCGAGGTCCGCCAGACCCGCGGCCCCAGCGTCGAATCCGAGCTGATGAAGCTGTTCGTTCAGGATATGAATCGAACGTTCTCACCTCAGGGCCAGGGAAAAGACGCCAATGACTACATTGATTCTCATTTGGAATTCGCTCGCATCCCAAAATTCCGTGTCATGTACATTCCGAAGCTGAAACCCGCCGATCAGATTTCGTTTGCGGTGGGCTACATGGAACGCGATGACGCGATGGTCCACAACAAGAATACGCTGGCGTTGTACTGCGACGAAGGGCGAATCACCAAACGTGATTCTGCGGAGTTCCCTGCGAAAGCGAAACCGGTAGCGAGGAAGACCAACGGTTCAGATCTTGGAAACCGGTACTCTGCTGCGAATCCCGGTAAGGGTGACCGACTTTACGTGGGTAGTATTTGGCGTGGCCGCAGCAAGGTGACGGCTGCAAGCGGGGAGATCGTGAGAAAGGATTTGGAACTCACAGTCACTTCACGTGGTCGTACCGTGTTCCGCGTGACGATCTATGACACCACTAACGATCGTGTGTCTACGGCGACAGGTACCATCAACAACGGACGCATCACACTACGAGCCAGTCACGTGGTTCCACACCTGAAGGAAGGACGACTTAAGTCCGATCGCATGACTTTCACTCCACCGCGAGGGACGGGCAAAGAACGAGCCTCACTCCAACTGAAGTACATTCCGCCGAAGCGGCGGTAGCACATAGAAGTGGAGTACGCCGAACTCGTCGAACGCTCTGTCTACTTCGGTTCCGGCAAAGCCATGGCTTCCGTAATAGCCGGGGCACCGAACCTAGCAATCTCCGGGTCCAACTTAGAGTGAGTGGCTCGGAGTTGCTCATAGGCAGACTTCGAATTCGGTTTGAGCTTCAATAGCCACGCGCTATGAAATGTGGCGGCGAACCAACTCTTGGACGCGATGGCTTGTTCGGCCTGTTCTTCGTGCCACCAGATCTGGGGCAGGGCCTTGAACGTCCGGTAGGCTTTCTCGCGGGGGGTGTTTTTTGCCTCCATATCGATCAGCATCACATCTTCAAGAAAAGCAATCGCGAGCCATCGACCATTTCGACTCAATTTTTTAGTCGGTGGATTCCATTCGGCACCTTCGAGTCGCCGACCGGCGACAACATCCCAGACAATTCGACCCTTTCGCGATTCAGAAAACAGCCGGCGACCATCCAGGCTGAAGCTTATGCTGGTGACCCAGCCGGCTTGTCCCCTGAGCGTCCGCAACTCAGTGGTGGCCAGAGCGTTCCAGAGTTTTATGGTCTTGTCCATGCTGGCAGAAACCAGCCGGGTTCCGTCAGGACTGAACTGAATGCTCATGATGGTGTCGGTAGCCGCTCTGAACGCTCTGAGTTCCTCGCCGGTGGCCGTGTCCCACAGTCTGATCGTGTTGTCATAACTACCTGTGGCCAGTCGCGTGCCATCCGGGCTGTAGACAACGCACTTAACCAGGCGTGCGTGTCCCTTAAGCGTGTGAATTTCGTCGCCCGTTTCTACGTCCCATATCTTCACCGTTTCATCCTGACATGCAGAAACCAGCTTGGTACCGTCCGGACTAAATGTGACCTCCGGAATGTAATCTCTGTGGCCCTGAAGAGTCTTCAGCTGCTCACCCGTTGAGCTATCCCACAAGATTATTTCCCGACTTGCTGATGCCAGCCGTTTCCCATCAGGGCTGAAGACGACGCTCGATCCGCCGTTGGCATGACCACTGAGTCTGAGTAATTCCTTGCCACTGGACGCATCCCATAACCTGACAGTTTTGTCCTGACTTACTGAGGCCAACTGCCGCCCATCCGGACTGAAGTCGACACCGCGTACATCACCTGTATGTCCCTGATACTTCTTCCTCGGCTGCCCAGTCGCGAAATCCCACGTAGCAACCATATCGTCGTCACTGCCAGTGGCGATCGTCGTGCCGTCAAGACTGACGCGCAGACCGTTGAAACCAGTGAAACTGCCTGGGCCGTTGTCCACGGACCAGAGTTGTCCACCGGTGACGACATCCCACGCCTTCAGCGCCCCGTCCCGGTC
>JBGCDN010000533.1:0-25608 GCA_045105495.1 Planctomycetaceae bacterium | reverse complement strand
CAACAGTGCAAGCTTCAGCTCACCAGCCGTTTGCGGGCGGTTCTCCGGATCCTTTTCCATTACCCGAGCGATAATCTGGCTCAGTTCCTCGGGAACCTCTGATTCAATTGAATGCAACAACGGGGCTGGTTCGGAAACAATATCGGCGACTACCTGAATGGCATCGCCCTGAAACGGTGCTCGTCCCGCCAACAGATAAAACAACGTCGCACCGACCGAGTACAGGTCCGTGCGGTTATCAATCTTGCCCGCGCGAATCTGTTCCGGGGCTGCAAACTGAGGCGTCCCCATGAACGCGCCAGTGACAGTCAGAGACGCATCAGATACCAGTGACTTTGAGATACCGAAGTCACCAACTTTCACGCGACCATCTGACGTCACGAAGCTGTTGGACGGTTTCACATCACGATGGACAACGTCCACCGTGTGAGCCGCTTCCAATCCGTCCAGCATGTCGATGGTGTGGTTCACCGCCTGCGTGACAGATAGCTTCCCTTCTCGATCAACAATGTCTTTCAGCGTGCCGCCTGACATCAGTTCCATCGTGATGAAGAACCGACCATCGACTTCACCAGCGTCGTAAACGAACGTGGAACGCGGGTGCGAGAGCGACGCGGCAATCTTGCCTTCGCGAAGAAACCGCTGTACAGCTTCTTCATCACGATCAAAACCGGAAGCCAACAGCTTGAGCGCTACGCTCCGTCCCGTGGCTTCATCAACGGCTTCGTAAACGACGCCCATCCCGCCACGACCAAGCTCCCGCACAATCTGAAAACCCGGCAGCGCGTCACGACCGCTGTCTGAAGGTCCAGGCGCGGGGCCAGGAACCATGGTGGCCATGTCGTGAACCAGTTGGGTATCCGGCGCGATGGTGGCAGCGTCCGCGACATCCGGCTGACCAAAGCGGGTTCCACACTCACTGCAAAAGCGCGGAGCGGACGACGATTGCGTGGAGTGCCCACAATTCTGACAAACGTGTTCCATGCCCCAGGGTGCTGCTCTGTGTGTCTCGATTCACTACTTAGAGTGTCTGCGTTTCCAGACATGAAAGCAACTGCCAACCGCCCAGTAACATGGGAGGTTGGCAGCGAGATGAACATGAAGCATACGGGGAGATAGACATTCTTGCGGGAACGGGCCGCTACTCTCACCAAACTATTTCTGTTTCGACAGCAGCTCCATCACGCGGTCCAGTTTCTCTTCAATCCTGTTAAGCCGGTCTGTGACTTTGCTTTTCGCAGCATCACTGGTCGGCATACCCCACACGTGATTGTAGGGTGGCAAGGTTTGCAGAGTATTCAGATTGGAAGCCGACCAGATCCTGGCATGTCGGTCAGTCGCCCCACTTGGCTCCCAGTAATACCCGACAGCCACCGCCTCTGTAGGGTTGGGTGCGATTTTGATGGTCTTAGTTTCGCTACCCCGATAGAACCGTAGTGATAGCGGCTCGCCCTTCGACTTCTGGATAAGCCCGCGAGCAACATCTGCACTGTCGACTGGCTTCTCGTCGATGCTGAGAAGAATGTCGTTCTCCTTCAATCCAGCTTTCGCCGCAGCACCATCTTTAGTGACCTGCTTGATGTAAACAGTAACCGATTCATCCAGCTTCAACTGAGCCTTCACAACCGGATCCAGTTCTCCCAAAGAAACGCCAAGTAGATACCGCTGTTGCGTTTTTGGTTTCGCTGAATTCTGCTGTTCGCGAACCAGTTCTTTCTCAGCGCCATCCCGCAAAATGGTGAATGTCAAAGCATCGTGGCTTGCGATCGCCTGCTGAACGGTTCCCGGCTTCGAAACAGCCTGCTTGTTGATCTTGAGGATGATGTCGTGAGTCTTCAGGCCAAACAACTTGCCCTGCTCTGTCGGACAAACGCCGCCCACGATGAGACCAGATTTTTCAGGAAGCTGAAGAAGCAACCGAGTTGTCTTATCAGGTGCAGTCAGCGTCAGTGGAGCTGACGTCGTCTCGGGTTGGTCGTCCAGAAGAACCGCAACCGCCGGGTTGGATTCGTCCACTCCGAACAGCGTATTCACGTGACAGTTGGCACACTTGCCAACTTCTTTGTGCGGATTCTTTGGAACCATCGAATCCAGTAGGACACCGGTATAGACCTGGCCGGCGACTGGTTCCTGGCCAAACGCCGGAGCGACAAGCAGTAGCGCCGCGAAGGGAAGTATGTGGAGAACTTTCATGACTCTCTCTTTCAAAGAACATTGTTTCCAATAAACCTGACGTCAAATTCGTCAAGCGGAATTGCGAGCCGTTGACCATCGGCAAGTTCAAGTGACACCACGCTTCGCTTGGCGCTGACGGAGAGTCCTTGATTGCGGTAACGGCGTTGAATGTGGTCTGGAACTCGGGGCGACTGACGAAGCAATTTCTCGTGATCAAGGCCTCGCCCTGCAATCACCGGGACAGACGTGTTGGTGCCCGCGTCATTCAGAACACGTGCGTAACCAACGACAGCCAGCTTGTTGGAGTCCGCGGAAACGACTTGTTGCCGACCTGGTTCTTCTGACTCAACCGACTCACGAACCGCCATGCGCTTCACATCGCTCGTACTGAGTTCAGGCACCCAAGTCGGCGAGAACCAACCAATCAGAAATGCGATACTGGCCAGCAACAGCGGCGCAACGATTGCTTTCACACGTTTATTCGGACGAACCGATTGTGTAACGACGGGCGGACGAACCAGGTCACGCAGGGCATGCTGGACTTCTCGAGCTTCAACAAGTCGCAGAGCAAGTTGCCGCCACGCATCGGGTGCTTCGTCGCAATGCTGCAGCAGACGCGAAGCCGCTTCGGCATCGAGCTCATTGTCGATAAACCGATCAATCTGAATTTGTAATTCGTTAGTCATTGTTTTCACCTCCAACAACATCCAGTCGAACCAGCTGCGCACGCAATCTGGTTCTGGCCCGATGAAGTTGAGACTCCACGGCGCTTTCTGAGCGACGTGTGTGTTCAGCGATCTGGCGATATGACCAGCCTTCGACGTATTTGAGAACCAGAAGTTCTCGATCCTTACCGCCCAACAGCCCAAGCGCTTCGCGTACCAGCGTTTGACGTTCGGTTCGAAGTATCCAAGCCAGCGGATCGACAGATTCGCGGTGCTTTGTTTCTTCAATCGCGGCAGCTCCCGCTTCTCGTTTTCTCTGCCGTCCTAAACGGCGTCGAAACAACATCACCTGACGTAGAGCAATTTGATACAGCCACGCGGTGACCGCTGACTGATCTCTTAGCGGCGACTTCTGCTCGATCGCCGCAACGTGAACTTCCTGCAAAACATCCTCTGCCCCGGCTGCACTGCCCAATCGAGCAACAATGACTGAGCGAAGCCATTTCCGATGGTTTGCCAGCAGGCCCGGCAAATCAGGTTCGCAGGCGGATTGAGAATCGATGTCAGACATGTCAGAAGAGAGTTACCGCAGCCGAAAAGATCTTGCGAGAATTCTGGCAACTTCCAGCTGCATCAGGGTGCGGCGGCGATATTGGAATGGCCTCTAACGTTTTCTACCGGGATCGCGTTATGCTGTAACGTTGTAGAAACAGCCAAAGTAACGCAGTTTCGTGGGGCCTGGAATGTCGGAAGAAGCAGTAGCGGTCGCCACGTGTCCGAAGAATGATGTTCTTGCGCAGCTTGTCTCGGGCAGTCTGGTAGAAGAACGGGCGGAATCGCTGTTTGCTCACATCGATTCGTGTGCCCAGTGCCAGAACATTATTGATCAGCTGAACGCGCGAGCAAATGGGCTGCTCAAGGTGGCTCAGAAACAGAATCAGGCCGCTAAGACTGAAGTTGGGAAGCTCGACCAGCTCATTCAAAATGCTCAGCAGCTGAAGTCGCCGTCTAGTGCGAATTTCTTTTTGCAAACCAAGCGGCGGTCCAAGGGTTCGTCAGCGAATGGAAAACGTGTTTCAATCGATGGGTTTGTGAACGGGTTGAAGCGCAGCGGGTTGTTCGAGGAAAACGAGGTCGCTCAGTTTCTCGGGGATACCAAAACGGACGACAGCGGTGAACTGGCGAAGGCGTTGATTGAACGCGGCAAGCTGACACCTTTTCAGGCAAGGTCCCTCCTGCGTGGTAGATGGAAAGGGTTTGTCCTCGGCAACTATGTCATCCTCGACAAGCTTGGCCAGGGTGGAATGGGCAGCGTGTTCAAAGCGCGGCATCGGCGGATGGGACGGATTGTCTGTCTGAAGGTTATGAATTCGTCGGGACGAAAGTCGCCCGAACTGATGCATCGGTTCAGACAAGAAGCCAGGACCATCGGCGCGTTGAATCATCCGAATATTGTGGTGGCTCACGATGCGGATGAAGCCAACGGCATTCCGTTTCTTGTGATGGAGTACATCAAAGGCAACGACCTTGCCCGACACATCGGGGCACATGGGCCATTGTCAGTCGAACAGGCACTTCTCGTGACGACACAAGCCGCCCGCGCTTTAAGTTACGCGCATGGGGCGGGTGTGGTTCATCGAGACATCAAGCCGCACAATCTGTTGCTAAGCGACCAGGCGAGTTCTGATTCGGAAATGGGCACCAGTGTCAAAGTGCTGGACATGGGGCTGGCTCGATTCGATTCGTTTTTGGCGGACAACCCGGACGCGTCGGTTCATGCGGCGATGACAAATACCGGTGTCATTATGGGAACCGTTGATTACATGGCTCCCGAACAAGCCATCTGCACTCGGGACGCCGACAATCGCTCGGATATTTATAGCCTTGGCTGCACCCTGCATTTCTTGTTGACCGGACAGCCCGTGTACGAAGGCGAAACCATCATGGCTCGCCTCGTCGCCCATCGCGAGACGGCGATTCCTTCACTTCAAACCGTTCGGCCCGATGTCACCGTCGAACTAGACGCCGTCTTCGCAAGGATGATGGCGAAGAAGCCGGAGGATCGGTATCAGTCGATGGACGATCTTGTTGCCGACCTGACCTTAGTAACAACGGGGCAGAAACCGGTTCAGGCCATGGCTGCGTTCGCGCAGATTGGTGCTCAGCAATCGGCTGCAGGTGCAAACAATCTCGTATCGGCTCCCGTGGAATCGATCGTCGAACGCACTCGAAGCCGAGCAATGAAATCGAAGCGGACAATTCTCGGCTGGCTTGGAGGCGTTGGCGCGGCGTGCGGACTGACTGCCGCGATGATGCAACTGGATGATGGTTCTGGTCTACCGCATCCAAGAACCAATTCGGGTGTTGTTCGTCAGATTGTTGTTGAACAGCAGCGAGTGGTTGGGCATCCGGGAACGCGACGTAACGGTGGGCGCGGGCGAGCTGTCTTCATTCTGCCGACAGAATTAGGAACTCATTTCGACGACAAGCAATTCGTTGAGATACGAAAGTCGTTGGAACAAGACGGGGTGGAATGGTCCGTCATGGGAAGCAGCAATCTTCCAGCAACGCCGAAAGAGGGCCACGTCTCGGAACTACAGCCAGACCTTTCACTGACAGACTTCAAGCCGGGAGATTTCGACGCGATTTTTCTCGTGGAGGGAACCCTTCGAGAACTCACCAGCAAAGCGTCATCGACACACGCCACGGTCAAGACCGTCTTCGACCGAGCGTTAAAGCATGGCGTTGTGATTTCTGTAGTCGGAGACGGCGATGCTTGCGATGTTGTCGACGAAACCGGCCATCTTGCAGGCATGCATTACGACCGGCGCGAACACATTTCGATAGGGCGGCGGAGCGATTTATCGGGTTCGTTCGTCAAGATCCATGAAGAAGCGTCTATCGAACACGCGACCAATGTGATCTTCAAGCAACTGCTGAAGCCGCAACGTACCTCAGACTCAAAGTAGGGGAATCGCGGTAGGGACTGCACGCAGACACTATCCCAACGTCGTCGCCGCACCCGGTCAAGCGGACCGCTTGTTAGAAGTCGAGGGCGTCGAGGCCGTCCATGAGGTCGTCTAGTTCATCGCGTGGTTGATCTTTCGCGTGAGCCTGACGTTTTTCAAGGCCGACGGCTGCTCCGACAGCTTCTCGGCCGTCTGCAACCAGTTCTTTGTCTCGTTCGGCGATAGCCATGTCGAGCGGTGATTCGCCTTCATCACCGCCGAACAGTTTCGACAGGTCAATCTTCAGACCAGCCACTTCACCTGCTGCGCCGGCGATGGCGGGAGACTTATGTTGTGGAAATACAATTGCGTTCTCAGGACAAACTCGGCTACAGGCCGGGCATCCCTTTTTGCAGTTGTCCTGTTCTTCGACGAGGATTCGATCCAGTGTATCGACGCCGTAAACTCCGAACAGACAGAAGTCGATGCACTCCATACAGTTGGTGCAGCGTTCGTAGTCGATCACCGGGTACCAGCGTCGCTTTGTTTTCTCCGGAAGCTGTTCCTCCGCAACGGCGGTGCTTTTGCTTGGTAGCAGGTTTTCCGGTTCAAGGTATCGCTGCAACTGTTCCTGCTTGGGGTTGCCCTGAATCCAGCCCATCAGATCGACGGTTTGAACCGATTTTTCATTGGCGATGCGGCGAATCTCTTCGAGGTAAACCTGTGGGTCGGGAGAGATTTGAAGGTCGAGGCAATAGAGCTTCCGCTGCGGTACTTCTAACGCGCCGATGCCGTTGAGTTCTGGCTCTTCGGGTGATTCTTCTTCCTCGTCGTCGTCCTCATCTTCTGACTTCAGCAGTGTGAGCCCTTCGAGACCTTTTACTCCCGCCCGATCCAACGTCCACCGCGCGGCGCGGGGGTACAGCCAGCTCATGACAATCAAGTCGCCAGGGACGGATCGCAGGAACATCATGCCAGTGTGATCGTGCGACATGTCGTAGAGGTGCGGAACCAACGAGACGTCGATTTGATCGTCCATGATCATTTCAGTCGCGAGAGTCTCCTCAAGCTCGCGCTTCACTGGGTTCTTGCTTTGACCCTGTGAAATGACGACGGTGATTTTCTTGCCTGCCATTGTTCTGTCTACAACTGAGGAAGGATGCTCTCTTCGGTCGAAGAAAGTGCGATCGCGTTGAATGCGGTGGGAGCTGAGCGGCTAGTTGATCTGGCCTTTGATTGTACGCTGAGCATGCTCCCAACTCTCGTCTAGTGCCTGCAAATATCCTTCAGCAGACAACAATGGCGAATCTGTACGCATGGTGTACAACCAGCCGCTGCCGTAATTGTCTGTGTTAATGGCACTTGGATCGTCCAGCAGTTCTTCATTGAATTCGACAAGGAACCCGTCAACTGGTGTGTAAAGGCTGGATAGAGCCTTGGAACTTTCTACCTCGCCGATGTCTTGTTTTCGACGAACCTCCACACCCGCATCGACTGTCCAGTCAAGGAAATACACGTCCTGTAGCAGGCGTACGGAATACGCTGTGAGCCCGACACGGTAAACTTCGTTGTGCTTTTGTAGCCACAAGTGGGTGTCAGAATACTGACGGTCGGTGGGAAACTTCGCTTCGAACTTTCCCATCATGAATACAAGGTCGTCTGACATTCGTTTTCTCTGTTTGAAAGCAGTGGCATCGCACCTTGGGCCGAAATCGAACCAGCAGGTTGTTGCATCAGCGCGTTCAGGGTGGAAATCGACAACAAAAGTCATCTCAGCTACCGTTGAAGCGGAACGCTGCCTTCGAGCTTAACAGTCATGCCAGAAGATCGAAACGAGCCAGACGACGAACCTCGCCTGGAATGGCCATTCAACAAACCCACTGCCTTCCATTGCCCCATTTGCCTGCACGAATACGAACGAAAACAGCTAACGAAGCATCATCTGGTTCCCAAGAGCCGGAAGGGAACCGAGACCGTTCTGGTTTGTAAGCCGTGCCACAAACAGATTCACGCGATCTTCGATGAGAAGGAACTGGAACGTCGTTTTAACACGATCGAATCGTTGGTTGAGTCAGAAGAGTTTCTTCCGTGGGTGAATTGGATTCGAAAACGAAAACCAACCAGCCACATTCATGTAACACGCAGTGGACGGCGGAAGCGTAAGTGATGGAATCAGACGAGAACTCAAACCCGTACCAGAACACAACGTACGACGATCATTTCAAACCGCCTCCGCCAACGGAATACGTCAGCACGCTAGCTGTAGCTGCAGTGGTTGCGTCCTGTCTGATGATTTTTGTGCTGCTTGCGATCGCCTTGGCGTCTTTTGTCTCTGCCCAGACAACTTCACCGCTTTGGATTCTGCTCACCTTGGCGGCGATCGTCGTCGTCCCCATCGCACTTGGCTGGATGATGATCTCCTGGCTTCGTCACCGATAGCTGAACTGGATTGACCGCTGAACACTGCTTGATTCGGCCACCGCCACAGCGGTTTCACTGGCAATTTGTGAAGAACTTCGCTGTAGATGCAACGTGCTTCTCGACCTGCTAAAACGTGTAGCTTCTAAATGAAAAACTAAAGCCACCGAGGTTATTGAGATGAGTGTCACGATTAGTTCTGTCCATGCCCGCGAAGTCCTGGACAGCCGCGGCAATCCCACAGTTGAAGTCGATATCCGCACCGAAGATGGCATCCTCGGTCGAGCCATCGTTCCCAGTGGCGCCAGCACGGGTGCTCACGAAGCCTGTGAACTTCGCGATTCAGACAACAAAGATCGGTACCTCGGTAAGGGTGTTCGGCAGGCTGTCGAGAACGTCAACGGCCCTATTGCTGAAGCCCTGATGGATATCGATGTTACCGAGCAAACCGCCATCGACCGCACGATGCTGGCTTTGGATGGAACGCCGAACAAGACAAACCTGGGAGCCAACGCAATCCTCGCATGCTCGCTGGCTGCGGCCCACGCCGGTGCTCAAGCCAGCTTCCTGCCTTTGTTCCGCTATCTCGGTGGCGTCGGTGCGAACCGACTTCCTGCTCCAATGATGAACATCATTAACGGTGGCGAACACGCAAACAACGGCATCGACATTCAAGAGTTCATGGTGATGCCATTGGGCTTCGATTCGTTTGCCGAATCACTGCGATGTGGAGCCGAAATTTTTCACGCTTTGAAGAAGGTTCTCGGCGACAAAGGCATGAGCACCGCAGTCGGTGACGAAGGTGGATTCGCTCCAAACCTGCCGTCCAGTGGTGAAGCCCTCGACGTCATCATGCAGGCGATTGAAAAAGCTGGCTACGAACCGGGTACTCAGGTCAAACTGGCACTCGACTGTGCGGCGACCGAATTCTACGACGAAGCTTCCAAGACGTACTCGCTGGAAGGCACGAAGTACAACGGCGAAGACATGTGCGGTCTGCTGGAAAGCTGGGCTGACAAGTATCCAATCTGTTCTATCGAAGATGGTTGTTCAGAAGACGACTGGGATACCTGGAAGTTGCTCACCGACAAGATCGGCTCCAAGTGTCAGCTTGTTGGCGACGACTTGTTCGTCACGAATGTGAAGCGCCTTCAGCAGGGCATCGACGGTGGCATCGGTAATAGTATTCTCGTGAAAGTGAACCAAATCGGAACACTAACAGAGACCATCGAAACGGTTCAGTTGGCCTACCAGCACAACTACACAGCCGTGATGAGCCACCGTTCAGGCGAAACAGAAGATACAACCATCGCAGACCTCGCCGTTGCATTGGGAACTGGGCAGATTAAGACTGGGTCAGCCAGCCGAACTGACCGAATTTGCAAGTACAACCAGTTACTTCGTATCGAAGAATACCTCGGCGACACAGCCGTCTTTGGCGGAACGATTTCTTAATCGGCCGCTGCTCTGTGCTGCCAGGACAAACTGTTCATGGCGACACACACGCAACAACCAGAAACGACCGACAACGATTCCACGTGGATCGTGTCGGTCGTTTTTTGGTTAACGTTGTTTGTTGCTGCGGCCCTGTACGCGATGGTTGCGCTGTCCCCAAAGCTGGAACGCCTGCTAACCCTGAAACGGGATCACGAGGCCGGGCAATGGCACTTGGTTGAGCTTGAGAAGCGAGTAAAGCAGCTTGATCGTGTCGCAGCAGCTCTGGAAGACGATCCACAATTCGCCGCCGAGTTGGCTCGATCGCGATTTGGAGCTGTCCGGCCAGGCTCAGACGCGATTCCTCTGTCCAACGAACTGCAGATCAACTTCACCGATTCGCCACCCGACCTTGCTGAGGTTCAGCTGCCGTGGTTCTATGGCGTGATTCGTCAGTTCGCATCAAACTCAGTATTGAGATGGACGTCGCTCGGAGTAGCGAGTGGCCTGATTCTACTTGGGTTCGGATTCCTACACGCTCGATACGCAATGCTGGTTCGCGCGGCGATTGGCAGGGTTGCGACGACTGCCTCTCGGTTTGGTCAGCGATATCAATCTAAGAAGGTGCAGCAATAGAGCGCTTGAACGGTTCTCAGTCTTTGCTGCGATTGATAACGACGACTGACATCACCGGCCGCTTCTCATCAGAAAACAGCCAGGCTCGGGCGACAGGCCGCAGTCGCTTTTTCATGTCGGCGGAAAGTCGGACCTCGCGAGAGTACTGCTTGACAATCTTCTTCGCCGAATTGAACGCGCGGAGCCATGCAGATTTCGATGGCGTTGTTGCCCAAACGACAACTTCGATTTCGTAATTTGGCCGAGACAACATGGGCCGCGTGCGATTCAGCATGCGGCGGCTGTTGGTCGATAGTGGCTTGTCTCCCGGCTTCAACTTCTGGAACACATCAAACACTACCGACGCGCGAGTCGATGGCAGAGAATCGACTTCGTAGAACCGTTCGAGTTCGTTTAATAGCCGTTGGAACTCTTCTTTCTCGCGATCCAGTATCCGAAGCGAATTGTCCTCCTCACCCTCACGCGCCGTGTCCATGTAGTACGGAGATGGCTCCTCAAACTGCACCGCCTTCCTCGAATGCTCGGTGCTAAGATTGCCAGGCAGGCCAAGCGAACTAACAGCGGATACGAAAGAACCGGTTCCTGCATGCAGGTTTGCACCCGTCTGCTCTTTGGCCAACGAGTTCAACACGATGAAGAACGCCAGCAGGGCTGTCATCGTGTCACCGAACGACATGAGATAGGCGTTACTGGGTCCGCTGGGTGGTGCTTTTTTCTTACGACTCACGCACCACGCTCCTCTCGGATAATCTCCAGCCGAACTTTATTGTCGTCCGCTTTTAGAGCGTCAGATGTGGCGAAGCCAACTTTCCCGGGCGGCAAGCCCACGCTGACAAAGTGGTCGGCGATGACCATCAATGGAGCGGGATCCTGATCCGGACTAATCGCCAAAGCGATGTGAATCCCCGGACGGCGTAGCTGGCTAGCGACCATCCGCAAGTGCTGTTTGCCGACTGTGCTGACTCTGGTGAAGTTGTCCTCCAGAAGAAACGACAGCGGCAACACGATTGAACTTCGAGGTGTGACTTTACGAATCTCATCTTCTTCAAGGCCAGCCAATGCGGACGTAACGTCTTCACTTGGTGGATCGGTCTCGACCGGAGGCATTTCCGAACCACGCATCGAGACGCGAGCTGCTGAAGGACGCATTCGCACCACAAACGACTCACGTTCAATGCCTGCTGACGGTTGCCCAGCGACCCCGGTTCCACCGGCTGAATCGAACATCGTTTTCTGCATACGTTCAAACTGTTCTGGTTCGTTGCTGGCGAACGTCAGCAGCAAAATGAAGAACGTCATCAGCAGAGTGATGACATCGCTGTACGTCATGAACCATTCGGGAACATCGCCCGACTTCTCTGGTGGAGGTGCCTTTTCTCTGGCCATGAACTGTGCATCCGCAAGATCGAGGGAGAATCGAAGTGCGAAGCCAAAGCGAGTGGCTTACGCAGCGGCTTTGTCGTCTGACGGTCGAGCCTTCGGTGAAACGAACGCAATCAACCGGTCTTGAACGCTGGTCGGAGGCAATCCGTCAGTCAAAGAAACCAACCCGGTAATCATGAGTTCGCGGATCATGACTTCTTCAGTGTTTCTGGCTTCCAACTTGCCAGCCAGCGGCAGGCAAAACAGGTTCGCAATCACCGCTCCATAAAACGTTGTCAGCAGCGCGGTTGCCATACCGACGCCAATCTGGCTGGGGTCGTCAAGCGAGCGAAGCATCTGCACCAACCCGATCAGTGTTCCAATCATCCCGAACGCCGGAGCCGCAGCGGCGGTCGCTTCAATGATCTTCTTGCCGTTCTGGTGACGTTGTTCGATGTAGGTCACTTCGGTTTCAAGAACCATCATGAGGTCGTCTTTCGCGGTTCCTGAGACAACCATTTCCAAGCCACGCTTTAGGAACTCGTCGGAGACTTCTTCGACTTTACTTTCCAAAGACAGAAGACCATCCCGCCGAGCAATCGTTGCCAATTCGCGAAACTGGGCAATTAGCTCTTCTGTGGTGGGCAGCTTCACAAGGAAGCACTTCATCACGACTGAAAAGACGCCAAAAACAGCTTTCAATGGAAAGTTAATTAGCAATGCGGCAAACGAGCCACCAACGGTAATCATCAACGATGGCACGTTGATGAATGGCATGAGGCCACCGCCTCCCATGGCGATCGAGCCCACAACGAGCCCAATACCAAGGATCAAGCCGATAATTGTGGCGATATCCATGCTGATTCAACCTGCACTTCGGATGTGGCATCAGATTCTGATCGAAGCCAATACGCACCGGCTTCGCGGGCAGGTAATCGAAGTAGGCAGCGTGGGGTTGTCGAATTCGTTCAGGCAAACCAAACCAAAACCAATGAGCGCGCGGAATTGATGGTTTGTATTGATCGCAACGTTGGGCTCGACCTTCTAAGGAGGCCGACATGACCGCTGATTGCCGCTATGGCATTGCCGGGCTTGCGATTTGGCCTCGTGCAGCAGGCGTTGAGCGGTAGGCACGCGGAGAAACAGTCTGATCCAGCAAGATTTCCGCGAGCCCCAACGGAGATTGCTCGCCAATTTGAGGTGCCACTTCGGTTTCAGCTACTGGACTGGCCTCAATTTCAGCCTCCGATTCCAGTACTTCGGGCTGAGAATCAACGACTTGGGCGTAGAGAGCTACGGCTGATCCACCCAGCAAGAATGCAACTACGCCAAAACCAATCAGAACTTTGCGACCGACCATTGAACCGTACCCCCTGAAGGTGACAGGGAGTTATCGGGTGGCTGTCGATCAACTTGCTGCGATGGGTAGGAATGCCCGTTCGTGGGGCAAACCTGTTCTTACACTGCTGACCGAACTGGCCAAAGCTGCTGGTGTAATGCTTCGTCAACAACACCGGTGCAGA
This sequence comes from Planctomycetaceae bacterium, assembly GCA_045105495.1. Taxonomy (GTDB): domain Bacteria; phylum Planctomycetota; class Planctomycetia; order Planctomycetales; family Planctomycetaceae; genus CAYNWT01. The sequence continues at coordinate 12,447 of JBGCDN010000533.1, read as the reverse complement.
ACCCGTACGGTGTTTCTCTGGTGGAATAATCTCGCGCCAAATCGCTGGGGCGATACCATGTTGACAGAACTTTGACATAGCCACGCGACGCTGCCTGCTGAAATTGTGTGCCCGATCAGCACAGGCAGTGATGCCTTTCGAAACGACCGTTGTCAGATGTGCGGTGTGCACGGTGTGTGCAGTCGCCAAATTCGATCAACTCGTTCAAGATTGTGCCAATATGCCCTCGCGAAAATCGCTATTCCCATCACGCAAGAACGGTCGCCGATTTCGGTTCCATTTTTGAAGATCGCTGCGCTAAACTTTTCGGCGCATGCAGGATCAGTGTTTGTCGAAGCCAGCCGCTGCAACCGGTGGCACATGTCATTGGCGATGGCTAACTCGCCTGATCCGCTTCAAAGAGCATGCAGTTCTTAGAATGAAATTCCACTACGGAACCGCTCGATGAATTTGACGAAAACAGCGCCGCGAAGACTGAGTCTTGTAACTTGTCTGGCGCTCTTTGGTCTTGTTGGTTGTGAACGTGCAGAACCTCTTCAGTTCGTTTCCAGCGAGCAAGTATTGGGGCTCGAAGACGAACTTCGGTCTGAAGTCGAAAAATACGTTCGCGACTACACCGGTTCAGCCACAACACCCAAAATGCTGGGTGACGACGAATTCGATCCCGACCAGCTAGCTCATGGTCAAGCTGTCTACATGAAACGATGTGCCCAGTGCCACGGCGTTTCCGGAGATGGTAAGGGCCCGGTCGCTGGCTCGCTGTACCCACGCCCGCGTGATTATCGACGCGGCATCTTCAAGTTCACGTCAACACCTTACGGTTCGAAACCGAAGCGAAGCGACTTGGAGAAGACACTGATCCGGGGCGTTCCAGGTACATCGATGCCATCGTTTGATCGACTGTCAAAGAAAGATCTGAAGGCAGTTGTCGATTACATCCTCATGCTGACGCATCGTGGTGAACTCGAATACCAGCTTGGCAGTGAAGCGGAAAACGAAGAAGAACTCGATCCGGAATACGTACCAGAATACGCTGAAGGCATTGTCGATGACTGGCACACCGCCCAGTACCAGACAGTTCGCGCGTTAACGCCGCAACCAGAGTTCACCGCTGAGAACGTTGAAGCTGGGCGAAAAGCATTTCTGTCGAAAGGCTGTTCCAAGTGCCACGCCGAAGACGGACGCGGTCACATGCCCGGGAATATCGGCAAGGACACCTGGGGCTTCACCACCAGCGCGGCGGATTTGACGTCCGGCATGTTGCGAGGCGGTCAGCGGCCTGAAGACATCTACCAGCGAATCTATTCCGGCATCAATGGAACACCGATGCCAGCGTTCAAGAACACTCTCGGTGGCGAACCAGAAACGATTTGGAACCTCGTGGCCTACGTGCTGTACGTCTCAAACAGTCGCCGCAACGGGGCGTTGCCACCGGCCGGTATGTTGAAGCCTTATCCAACAGCAGCATCCTCATCGGAAGCTGCTTCCGATGAGGACAGCGAAGACGACGACGAATAGTGTTCTGGTCACAACCAATTCAGGATCGCAATGTTCGCGCAGTTGGTAAGAAAGAAATCGAGTGGACCTAGCAACCAAGAAACAGGAACTCGCGGAACTTCGTCAGCGAGTCGAAACACTTGAGTCAGAGATCCTTAGCGAAGAGGCTAAAGGAAAATCGTGGGAAGCCAGCGGGTTCTACGGTTCTTACTACGCAATGAGCGGCCTGATTCTTGGGATCATTGGAGCCATTGTTAGCCTGTTAGTGAACGTCATTGCTGCACCGATTGCGGGCAAGAACCCACTCGAATTGATTCGCGTCTATCTGACATTTCCGCTTGGCGAAAAAGCTCTGCAGCTCACGACGGGTGCCGACGACGGCATGATCATCGCGATTGGTTGCTGTCTTTACATTGGAACCGGAATGCTGCTGGGCATGTTCATCCATGTTGGGCTAAAGCGGTTCGTGCCAAATGCTGGGCTAGGGGTTCGAATTATCGTCGCGTCCATATTCGCAACGCTGTTGTGGCTGGTGAACTTCTACGGACTGCTGGCCTGGCTGCAGCCCGCGTTATTTGGCGGCAATTGGATTACCGACAACGCCGTGCTTCCATGGTGGGTGGCTTTTGCAACGCACCTCGTTTTTGGCTGGACCATGGCTGTGGTTTATCCATGGGGTCAGTACCGACCGTACGTCCGACCCGCCACCGCCTAATCGTACTTCACAGATTCTCTCATCCCGAAATACAACCGAATGTCTGAAGCAACGACCAACCCAGAAGCTCTCACAAGCGAATCGCTTCCGCATCATGATGATCTGGTGAACGAACGACTGGTCTGCTGGTACTTCGCCGCAGCACTCTCGTTCCTGCTCATCTCAATGCTGTCCGGAATGCTGATGGCGCTGCAGTTGAATCGCCACAACCCGTTGCAGGGAATCGAACTGCTGTCGCCGGGTCGATGGAGAATGATTCATACGAACGCGATCGCCTACGGCTTCCTGGCCAACGCATTTCTGGGATGCCTGCACTGGGTCGTACCAAGGCTCACGCTGCGGCCAGTCTTTGATAACAGACTGAGCTACCTGATTTTCTTTGCCTGGCAACTTGTCGTTGTCTCGACCGCCGTTGGCCTCATGCTTGGCGAAGCACAGGGATTGGAATGGGGTGAGACACCAGTATGGATTGACCCCGTCGCGCAGCTTGGACTGTTTCTGGTCGCGGTCAACTTCATGCATCCGGTAGCAAAGATGAAAGGGCCGCTGTACGTGACCTTGTGGTACTTCCTGGCTGCGTTCATCTGGACGTTTCTGACCTACGCCATGGGAAACTTCATTCCCGAATACTTCGTCTCCGGCAGTAGCGCTGGAGCAGTCGGCGGTTTGTTTATTCACGACCTTGTGGGCCTGTTTGTGACACCACTCGGCTGGGGGCTGATGTACTACTTCGTGCCCATCCTGCTGAAGAAACCAATCTGGAGTCACGGACTGTCGCTGGTTGGGTTCTGGGGACTCGCGTTCTTCTATCCGCTGCAGGGCATTCACCACTTCCTATACACACCCATTCCCATGTTCCTCCAGTATGGAGCTGTGATCTCAACCATCGCAGTCGAACTGGTTGTTTCAACGGTTGTGATTAACTTCTTCGGAACCATCTGGGGTTCTGGCAATGAAGTGAAAACGAACCTGCCGATTCGCTGGTTCTACACCGGAATGATCTTGTACTTCATTACCTGCTTCCAATGTGCGTTGCAGGTCACCATGACGTTTCAGGCGCTCATTCACTTTACCGACTGGGTTGTCGGACACGCACACTTAGTGATGTTTGGCGTGTTCACGATGTGGTTGATGGGCATCATGACATACCTGTTCCCGCGAATGTTCCGCTGCGATTGGTACAGCCGAAAGCTGCTGGAAGTTCACTACTGGTTGTCGGCAGCTGGGATTGCCGTGATGGTTGGAACACTGACTTTGGGTGGCCTGTTCCAAGGCTGGTCTTCTTCATCGCTTCAACCGTGGGACCACTACGTCGAAGTTTCACAACCGTTCTGGGCGGTTCGAATCTTCGCTGGGATTGCGATGTTCGCTGGTCTGTTGGTGTTCCTCTACAACATCTTCATGACGTGGCGTAAGTCAAAGAAACTCGGACCACAGGAACCAACAATGGCCCCTGTAGCGACCTAAGGAGGCGTTCCGCCCACACTGTGCGGCAGTGACGTTGGGAAGCTGATTCCTGTGTTGCTTGCCGCAAACGCGGTTTCGGAGCCATGAGCGGAAACAGATGAAGGCAGGGCGGTCTGGTCAACAGACCCTTCAAGGTAGAAGTTATGTTTGAGAGTAAATCTGGAATCCTGTTTATCGCGGGCGTCGGGTTCTTTGTGTTCGCCTTCGTATCGAACGCTGTCGTCCCGATTTTGATGTACAGAGACTTGCCGGAGAAGCCAGTCGAAGAGCTGATTAACGGGAACCTCCGATATCAGTTCGAAGATCTCGCTCGACGCTATCCGGAGTCGTTCAACACCGCGTTTGGCGAACCACCCGGGGGCGAAGAAAAAGACAACGACTGGTGGAACGAAAAGTGCGCGGACGCTCTGCGGGTAGGTCGCAAGATTTACATCGGTGAAGGCTGCTGGCACTGCCATAGCCAATTCATCCGACCAGTTGCGAACGAAGAAGAACGTTGGGGTCCGGTGTCAGAAGCATGGGAGTACCAAAACGAACTTCAACGCCCTGTCATGTTTGGAACTCGCCGAGTCGGACCGGACCTCAGCCGTGAAGGTGGTCGACGATCCAACGACTGGCATGCGGTTCATTTCTACCAGCCAACGGACCTATCTGAAGGTTCGCCGATGCCAGCTTATCCATGGTTGTTCGATGGTTCGCCTGACAAACCAACCAAACGCGGCTTGGCTCTCATCACTTACGTGCAGTGGCTCGGATCGTGGTTGGAAGAATACCCCTACTACGAAGACGACGAAGCAACCGGCGTCCGCCGCATCGACCTGAATGCTCCGGACGATGCCGATGAAGACGACGAAGAGGAGGAAGAATAGTCATGACGACTCCAACAAAGTCGCCTATGCGAAAGCAGCTGATCGTCACGGGAACGCTGGCGTTACTTATCCTGATTCCATCAATGCTTGGGTTCGCTGACAAGTTTTACCAACTGGTTCTTCTCTGCAAGGGCGAAGCCGAAGGCGCGTTTGCGATTACGCCTGTGGTGAACTATCTGCTGGCCAGCTTCGGGTTCTTGTGCCTGCTGGTTTGGGCCACCATGAACGGCATGTTTAGTGACATTGAGCGACCGAAAACAAACATGCTTGATACTGAATCACGTCTCGATGCGACGCTCGATCCCTCGCGGACTCGGGAAGCGAATGGAGGTCAGGCATGAGCACAGAGAATTCAGTCGAACAACCAACCGCTGAAGAAGAACATCGCTTCCATCACTACACCGGCAACATGATCCCGTGGTATGTGCGGCTAATCTGGGTGGGTTTCTGGGTCTTCGCCATCTACTACGCCATCACGTATATGCTGCCAACGATGCAGGAAGAACTGGTTTCTCCTCCATGACCGACACCGCAATCGCGTGTGACTATTGTGGTTTGCCGGTACCCGGTGCGGCGGTGGAATCGGACGCTGTTGAAGAACCGCAGTTCTGTTGCTTTGGATGTCGCTTCGCCGACGCCATCATGCGCGAACGCGACGACGAGAGCACCACTCGTTGGACGCTGACTCGACTTGGCATCAGTATCTTCTTCGCCATGAACGTCATGGTCTTCACGATGGCTCGCTGGTCGGGCGATGTCTACGACGTAAGCGCTTCAGAGTTCTCGACCTCGCTGCACGAGCTGTTTCGATACCTGTGCCTGCTGCTGACCATTCCTGTCATGGGGATGCTGGGATTGCCACTGTTGAACCACGCGTGGCAGGGTTTGAAACAACGGCAGCTCACCAGCGAACTGTTGATTGTCACCGGTGTCGTAGCGGCATTTGCGTTCTCCACCGTTTCTGTATTTCGCGGCGTTGGGCACACGTATTTTGAAGTGGCGTGCATGGTGCTTGTGCTGGTCACTCTGGGGCGATGGTTCGAAGCGACGGGCCGCATGAAAGCCACCGCGGCTTTGGACAAGCTACAGCAGTTACTACCCGATTTCGTAACCAGAGTCTCTGACGACACCGAAGAAAAGCTACCCGTCTCTGACGTGACGATCGGTGACCAAATCCGCATTCGCGCGGGGGAACGGTTTCCAGTCGATGGGCAAATCGCAGTTGGTCGAACAACTGTCGACCAGCAGGTTTTTACGGGCGAAAGTGTCCCAATTGAGCGATCCGTAGGCGATCCGGTTTTGGCGGGAACCGTCAACATGGATGGCGATGTCGTCATTCAGGCAACGGCTGCTGCGGGTGCTGGTTCGTTCGCAAAGCTGCTGGAAGTTTTGCGTGAAGCAAGAAACAGTCGTGGCCACTATCAACGGATTGCCGACCGTGTTTCGCAGTGGTTTGTGCCGGCTGTCGCCTGTGTGGCGATCGCCGTTTTCGTCGTTCATCTTGAACGCGGCCCACTCGAAGCATTGATGTCGTCTCTATCTGTCGCGCTCATCGCGTGTCCTTGTGCGCTGGGACTCGCCACACCACTGGCGTTGTGGACCGCGCTCAGTCATGCGGCAAACCAGCAGGTTCTGTTTCGAAACGGTACGGCTTTAGAACGTCTCGCCGGCGTGAAGGCTGTTCGGTTCGACAAGACTGGCACACTTACGGATGGCTCACCCCATGTTCATCAAATCATTCGTGACGACGAAACAGACGCCGCCTTCTTCAACAGCGTGGTTCGTCAACTAAGCCACTCTTCAACGCATGTGTATTCACAGGCAATCTATCGATCACTCGATGGAGAACCTGTTGTCGACACGAATGTAACCGACATTCAAAGCATCTCTGGTTCAGGCGTCACCGGAACCATCGCCATCACCGACGAACCAATCTCCGTATCGCTGGGCAGCGCGGCGTTTGTTGATTTCGATGGAATTCGCAAGCCGTCTGACGTCACCAACTTTCTGGCCACAGATCCAGCGCGGGAATCGGCCTTCGTTTTTGTTGCGTGGAAAAACAAGCTCCAGGGGCTGTTTGTCATCGACGAACAATTGCGCCCTGAATCATCTGCAGCCATCGAATCCTGCAAGGAATTGGAACTCGAAATCGCAGTCCTGACCGGCGATCGACTTGAACGGGCAGCTCGATGGTCCGAACGCCTTGGCATCAATGTCGCCGGCGCTCTCAGCCCGTCAGACAAGGTGCAGCAAGTCCATGCGGCTCGCAAGACATTTGGAAGCATTGCCATGATCGGCGACGGCATCAACGACGCCCCAGCCCTTGCTGCCAGCGACGTTGGTATTACGCTCGGCTGTGGAGCCGACGTGACGCGCGATTCGGCCGAAGTCTGCATCATGAGCGATGACCTGTCGCGTGTGCCGTGGGCGATTGAGCTCGCAAAGAAAACGCGTCGTATCGTTCGGCAAAACCTTGCCTGGGCGTTCGGTTACAACACTTTCGGGATCGCGCTGGCCGCAACGGGTCGATTGAATCCAGCCATCGCCGCCGGGTTGATGTTGGCCAGCAGCCTGATTGTCATTATCAACTCGCTGAGATTGAACGGTGATTCAGAATCTGCACAGTGGGAACCGACCACTGGTTCTGGTCATTCGCATGAAACACAGTCGCTAAACCCAACCGCAACCACAAGAATTCCTGTCGCTGAAGGAGCCGAGTAGCGTGGAGATCGGAACCATTGATGCGGCACAGTTGCCGCTGGTCTTACTGGGCGGCCTGCTTGGTTCATCACACTGCATTGGTATGTGTGGTGGCTTCGCCATGGCGGTCGGATTTGGCAGCAAGACCCTCCGTTCAAACGTCACGCGACAGCTTACCTGGAGCGTTGGGCGCATCTTCACTTACTCGTTCGGTGGAGCCATGTGCGGATTTCTTGGCGCACGGCTGAGCGGTCAGTTCTCGTTTGCTTCGATTCAGGGAGTGCTGGCGATCGCTGCCGGGGTCTTGCTGGTCATTCAGGGATTGCTCTCCACCGGTTTCTTCAAACGCAAACTGAAGATCGGCAAGGGCTGTTCCATTTCGAAGTTCTCGTGGCTGCTACCCATCGGCCGTCTGATGAAGCCATCACCAGATGAGACCCGAACCGGTTCACGCCTGGGCGAGACATTCCTTGCAGGCGTCATGACGGGATTCCTGCCATGCGGTTTGGTTTACGCCTATCTCGCGCTCGCGGCTGCAACCGCAAGTCTTTGGTGGGGCCTCGCGACAATGGTCGCGTTCGGCCTTGGCACCGTCCCCATTATGGTGGCAACCGGAGCGGGAATGTCGCTGATGTCGATTCCTGCAAGAACAAGATTATTCAAAGTTGCGGCATGGTGTGTGCTTATCACTGGGCTATTGACGATTGGGCGCGGAGCGGCCGCGATCAATGTCCCAGCTGAACAGGAAACACCATCATGCCCGCTTTGCGACGAACCACCAACAGTGCCACTGCTGAACTCACAGGTTCCGCTCTTGGATCCGGCGGCGTCGAATCAACCTTCCAGCAGCGAAGAATCGCCATGACGGAAGACGTTAAGCTCCAACGTTCAGCGCAGAACATCTCCGAGAACGCTGAAGCGACTAAGCCAATACTCGGCAAGAAACGCAGCTCCAAAACGATGATCAACTTCTGGCTGGATGCAGGAATGCTGGTTCTCTTCGTCGCCTTGGGCATCGTGGCGGTGATCGTTCAATTCGTGTTCCCACCGGGCATTGCAGCACGTGGTTGGACACTATGGGGCCTGAGCTACGGTTCGTGGTGCAGCTTGCAGTTTGGCCTGCTTTGCGTGATGGCTTTGGCGGTTCTGATCCATGTCATGCTTCATTGGACATGGATTTGCGGCGTCGTTTCCAGACAGTTGATGGGGCGAACACAGCTGCCAGACAACGGTGTGCAGACCATTCTTGGCGTTGGCCTGCTCATCGTGCTGCTGAATGTTGCGGGCGTCGTCGTCGCAATTGCCCGGTTCATGATTAACGCACCGGCTGATTTGTAGGGAACGACAACCGCTCTGGTTGTTTAGTCTGACGAACCCGGATCACTATCCGCCGGGCAGTAGTGCCGTGTGACAAAGTCGTTTTGTATCCAGAGCAGTTTGTTGAACGCCCGAAGAGTTTCTGTTTTCGTCTGATCGTCCAGCGGCGATTTCATGACCAACTGCATCAGCTCATCTGATAGCAGTCCAATCAGTGCGTTCATTTGAACCAATGGAACGTCGATCTCATTGCTACCGGCCTTAGGCGTGTGCATCTTGCCGACCATGTCGAGGTACACAACCATCTTCGCGTCATACGAACGACCAATCAGCGCCATGAGATAGCGGTTCAAGTGATCTTTGCGAAACTTGATTTGAGGGTGTTCGGCATCGAGGTCAGTCAGATCGGTTGGAACCTCACCGTCAAAACCATGTTGCCGCGGAACAAAGTGTCGTGCGGTGGCGTCGTACGCCAGCAGCTTGATATAGGTGCGTTCGACCACTTCGCCAATATGCGGACCAAGGTGCGGAGCGAACCCTTGAACCAGTTTCGCCTCATCAGGGCCGAATCCGACAAAGTCGGCCAGAAAGTCGTAGCGGTATTGCAGGTCTGTTTCGAGGCGAGGTTCGTCAATCTTCTGCATCATTCGTTTCCGTAAACAAAAAGCCGCTGCATCAGATGCAGCGGCGAAGTTGTGCAACATGCCCACGCATGCACGCACAGTAAGGAAGCTCAACCTAGACGCTAAGCTGCACCAATTCGGCCGGTGGAGCCGATTCAATAATCTTCAGGTCGTACTTGTCCTGTAGGATCTTGAACACGTTCGGAGAAACAAACGCTGGTGCCACGGGACCAACGCGAATGCCTTTCACGTCCAGCGAAAGCAGGCTTAGCAGAACGGCAACCGCCTTTTGTTCAAACCACGACAACACAATCTCAAGCGGCAAGTCGTTGACACCACATTCGAATGCGTCTGACAAAGCGAGAGCCACCTGAACCGCTCCATAGGCGTCGTTACACTGGCCCATATCGAGGAACCGAGGCAGTCCGGCGACTTCACCGTAATCGTGATTTCGAATGCGGTACTTGCCACAACCGAGCGTCAGGATGACTGATTCATTCGGTGCCGATTCGGCAAGCTGACTGTAGTAGTTCCGTCCCGCTTCCGCGCCATCGCAGCCGCCGATGAGATAGAACCGTTTCAGTTCGCCCGACTTCACAGCACCCACGATTTTGTCAGCCACACCCATGATGACGCTGTGATGGAATCCAATCGTCGATTCGCGAACCTTGTTCTCCGGCAATGGATCACAGGTCTTGGCCATCTCAATGACCTTTGAGAAGTCATCGCCGTCAATCTTGTTTCCGCCTGGGACCGCGGTTGCTCGAGTCGTGAAGAGCCGATCGGAATAGGTATCGGGCGGAATCAGCACACAATTTGTCGTGCCGACAATCGGCCCGGAAAACATGGGGAACTCCCAAAGTTGATTCTGCCATGGACCGCCGTAGTGACCAGCCAGGTGCGGATACTTCTTAAGAAGTGGATAGCTATGGGCCGGCAGCATTTCGCCGTGCGTGTACACGTTGATGCCGGTTCCTTCTGTCTGCTCCAGCAAGTTTGCGAGGTCCAGAAGGTCATGCCCTGTAACCAGTATACCTGGCCCTTCTTTCGTGCCTTCGTAAACCGTCGTCGGTTCGGGCGTTCCGAACTTCTCAGTGTGTCCCTCGTCCAGCAGCTGCATGACCCGAATGTTCTGGCGACCACATTCCAGAACCATCTCGAACAGGCTCTCCATGTCGAAATTGACATTGGTCACCGTCGCAAACAAAGCCTCTTCAATAAACGCGCTGACGTTTTCATCGGTCTTACCCAGTCGCCGAGCATGATGGGCGTACGAAGCCATACCCTTCAGGCCGTACAGCAGAATCTCCTGAAGCGACTGCATATCTTCGTCTTTGCCGCACACGCCGACGTCGGTGCAGCCGGTTCCGTTTTGTGTTTGCTCACATTGGTTACAGAACATGGATTCTCTCTGCATGAGGGTTGTGGACGAGCTGGAACACTACGACGGTCAATCAAAACGATTTTGCTGATTGGCGTGGCGTTCGTGATGCTTGCTGAACGCAATTGGCATGCCAGTGACAGAACCAAGCAGATACCCAGAACACCGCGCGCGACGGTGCACGGTTCGTGCGAGAGTGCACACATCTGTCCGTCAAGAGTGTGCGATTCAAGGCCATAGCGGGAGCGGCGTACCCAAGCTCGCCGAGTCAATGCAGCGACTCTCGAATATGGCCTGAGAAACCGCCCATGCGGCGAGAACCACTCCGCCGAACACCCTTCCAACACCGCCGCCGCACCCGGTCAAGCGGAACGCTTGTTGCGTTTTTTTGCGAAGAGGATGGCGGCGATTGTTGAAGCGACGAGGACACCGATGATGATTGCCAGTGTGGAGGCTTCGATGGCCTTTAGGTCTGGCAGTCTTGGTTCAAGAATCAGATAGCCGGTGAAGAGGAAAAATAGTGTCGCGAAGGTGGCTCCTTCCCAGCGGTCGATTTTGTGTCCGGTTATGAACACGGGAAGACATGCGACAGCACAAGCCAGCATGATTGGGATGTTGAACGTGAGTAGTTCAGAAGGAACCGAAATGGTGTTTGAAAACGTCCCCATGACTCCACCCACAACCAATAAGTTGGCGATGTTGCTGCCCACAACGCTGCCCACAGCCATCTCGGGATGACCCTTCTTCGTTGCCAAAATCGCGGTCACAATTTCAGGCAGTGAACTGCCAACGGCGACGATCGTCAGACCGATCACCAGTTGACTGACTCCCATCACAGTGGCGATTTCCGTTGCCGCTTCCACCATCCAGTTCGCCCCGCGCCAGAGCATGGCTACGCCGATGACGACCAACATGATGCTCCCGCCAGACGAAAGCCATTTGGCTTTCCCGCGAGGCAGTTCAATCTCTGCATCTTCGGATTCCGAGTCCGGGTTGCCAGATTCTCGCTTCTTCTCGCTCCAAAATTGCCATACCAGGAAAAGAACCATGGCCGACAGCAAAATGATTCCGTCTGTCCGCGTAAGCGTTCGATCAAGAACCAAGAACAGAAACAACAGCGACACACCGATCATGACAGGCACTTCTGCCCAAACGATTCTTCTCGAAACGACGATCGGATAAAGACACGCGGTGACTCCCAGAATCAGTAGCACATTGGCAATATTGCTACCGACGATATTCCCCAGAGCTAGTTCCGGGGTTCCCGAGAAAACGGCGTCCAGACAAACGGCCAGCTCCGGTGCACTGGTTCCGAACGAGACGACCGTCAGACCGATCATCAGGTTGCTCATCCCGAGCACCGCTGCAATCTTCGACGCACCTCGAACCAGTAGTTCTCCGCCCAGCAGCAAGACAATCAGCCCGGCGATTAGCATGATGACGTTGGTCAACTTGTGTCCCTCAAGAAGCTGCGATGCTGCATGACAACGATGGCCACGCAATGTGGTTCATTAGCTTCTTCAGGATGCCCCAACAATGCCGTTCGCACAGGATTGTCGTCAGTTGGGCGAGTTCGCAACCTGAATCGGCAGCATTCGGTACAGCATGAAGCACAAAACGGCGACACGACCTGTCCAGGCGACGGTTCGTATCCAATTGGTGTTCACCAACTTCGCACACTGATCGGCTGAGAACCCAGCCTGCAATGCCTGATGGGCCGGCACCTGCAAAGCCCAAGTGGACAACCAGACTATGATCAGCAGACTCAGGCCAATCCACGGCAACAGGCGAGTCCCCGGAGCAGACATTGAGACCAGCAGGATTGCGGTTGCAAGTTCGACCAACATCACCGGCATCACAACATATGTTGTCAGTCGT
>JBGCDN010000532.1:0-5299 GCA_045105495.1 Planctomycetaceae bacterium | reverse complement strand
AAGCTGAGCTCGCGCGAAAACAATCTTCTCGTCCATCATGCTGCCGGAGCGATCGATCACATAGGCGAACCGATCACCCGAAGCGATGATGTTGGCGGACGCGGTTTCTCCTTCACCGAGGCCGAGAGAGCTGGCAACCAGTTGCCCGCCCGATTTGTTCTCCTGCCGAATTTCGCCGCTGCCCACACTTTGCGAAAGCGGAGCAGGCCCGGCACCAAGGGCAGAGAAACTCTCCATCGGCAAATCAAGTTCCGCCGGTGGCTTCTCATCGACTGAGGTTGCGTCGGAGATCTGTTGAGACGATTGGTCGACCGATTCGTTTTTGTTCGGTTCGGCGTTCGTGTTGTCCGGCTTGGCATCCTTTACGTAAATGCCAAAGCTTCGGAACTGTTCGCCAGGCGTTCCTGCCGCGTTCCCGCCACAGCCTCGCATGGTGGTCATGAAGAACAGCAACAATCCTGCGTGCAACGCCAATGAAATTGCCCAACTCGGCATACGATGCCAGAGCGTGACATACTCGTCATTAGGAACACGAACGGACCGAGACATTTAGATACTCGCGAAAACGAACAGCCGAGCTTACGGCTTGTTGATGCGTGGTGGCAAGAGCATTGAATTGAACGGCGGTCTATTGAGAAGTCGTTGGCGGCAACGGAGCAGATCAGGCCCTCGGAAAGGCAGAAGCTGCCGAACAATCAACGCCTTCAGGTGGTATCGATCGGACGAATTGGCCGGTACGATAGTTGTTCAAAGTGATCCTACATTGAGACAGACCATGCGAATTGACCGACGAGGACTCCTGGCTTTAGGCGCAGGTTCAGCTGCGACAGTTCTGACGAATCCAGTCGCTGCTGCGGAGCCACAAGGCAAAGCCCAGTTCACCTACTGCTTCAACACCAGCACCATCCGAGGTCAGAAACTGAGTCTTGTCGAAGAGATCGACATCGCTGCCAAGGCTGGCTACGACGGAATCGAACCATGGCTCAGAAAGATTGATGCGTACAAGGAATCTGGTGGTTCGCTGAAGGACTTGTCCAAACGTCTGAAAGATCACGGCCTGAAAGTTGAGAGCGCGATTGGGTTTGCGCAGTGGATTGTTGACGACGAGAAGCAGCGAGCCAAAGGGCTCGAACAAGCCAAGCGCGACATGGATTCGCTGCGTCAAATTGGTGGCCTGCGAATTGCGGCACCTCCGGCCGGCGCGACGAACAAGGCGGGGCTCAATTTGTTCGCTGCCGCTGAACGCTACGCGAAGTTGCTGGAACTGGGTGACAAGATGGATGTCGTGCCGCAGGTCGAAGTCTGGGGCTTTTCAAAGAATCTCTCGCGGCTTGGTGAAACGGTATTCGTTGCCGTAGAGAGTGGTCATCCGAAGGCGTGTGTTCTGCCAGACGTTTATCACATCTTCAAAGGCGGTTCCGACTTCGAAGGTTTGAACCTGCTAAGCGGTCCGACCATTCAAGTCTTTCACATGAACGACTACCCCGCTAACCCACCACGCGAACAGATGAAAGACGCCGACCGAGTCTACCCCGGCGATGGCGTCGCGCCGGTGACTTCTATTCTGAAAGGCCTGCAAGCCAAAGGCAGCCCAGTTGCGTTGTCGTTGGAGCTGTTCAATCCAACTTATTGGACACAGGACGCCTTGGAAGTCGCGAAAACTGGGCTGGCAAAGATGAAAGCCGCCGTCGCCAAGCTTGGCTGATCGCTCAAGGGCTTAATGAGTGCGTCGAGCGATGTGGTTGCCAGGCAGGCGTCTTACGAGCTTCTTCATTTCGAGGATGGTAAGCGTTGAGAGGACGACGGCTGGCGCTAGGTCGGTGGCTGAGAGGACCTGTTCGATGGGCGTTTCTTCCGCCGCGACCAAGTTCAAGATCTCGCGTTCACGTTCGTTGAGTGTCAGTTCGCGTGGGCTATGAACCTCTTCGGTTTCTGTCGTCTTGATGGGAGCCGATAGAGGGCCGAGGCTTTCCAGTACGTCATCGGCATGACGAACCAAAGTGGCTCCGTCGCGAATCAATTCGTGACAACCACCACTGGCGGGGTTATCGACTTTTCCCGGCAGAGCCAGCACATCGCGGCCTTGTTCCATCGCGTGCCTTGCCGTGTGCAGAGCTCCGGACCGCGATCGCGCTTCGATCAGAAGTACGGCGAGAGACAAGCCGCTGATGATTCGATTTCGCTGCGGAAACAAACCTCGTGACGGACGCTGGTGCAGCGAAAATTCGCTAACAACAGCACCGGCTCCCGCGACATCACGGGCCAGTTCCTGGTGTTCGGGCGGGTAGATGTTTAGCAGGCCCGAACCAAGAACGGCGATCGTTCGACCGCCGGCTTTGATGGCTCCCTGATGCGCGGCTGCATCGATGCCTCGGGCTAATCCGCTCACAATTGTGATGCCTGCCCGTGCGAGCGCGCCGCCAATTTTTTCGGCTTGTTGACGACCGTACAGAGTGCAGTTTCGAGAACCAACGATTGCGACCGCTAGTTCGTCGCGTTCGTAGGTTCCGCCGCGTCGGTACATGACCAGCGGGCTATCTGGAAGTTCCATCAACGGGCGTGGATATTCCGCGTGGCCTTGTGGAATCAGATCGATGCGATGTTCGGCAGCCTCACGCATTTCCGTTTCAGCGCAGTCGTTGAGTCGTGCTTCTGTGATGGAACGGATGAGCTTTGGACCAACACCGCTGACCATGTTTAAGTCGCCGGCTGAGGCATTCAAAACCGCTTCTGCAGAACCGAATCGGTCCAACAGATTGCGTTGGGTTCGAGGTCCGACGCCGGGCACCATGGTCAATCGCAGCGCGGACAGCAGAGCGTTTCGTTGGGCGTTTACATCGTCGGACACGACTATTCCTTGCGTCGCAGCTGACCGCCCCAGCCCAGTTTGCGGTGCAGCGTTGTGTAGTAGCTATGGCCTTCCAGTCGGGCCAGCTTGAATGTCTCCGGCAGGCGACGAATGGTTATGGAATCGCCGGCGACCAGCGGTCGTTTGATTTGTCCGTCAATGACAATCATCACGCCGTCCGGTGCATCAGGAACCGTCATTGTGTAGACGCGGTCTGCTGAATCGACGATGGGTCGGTTCGTCAACGCGTGTGGGCAAATTGGAGTAACCACAAACGCTTGCAGTTCCTGGCGGAGGATTGGCCCACCGGCCGAGAGACTGTGCGCTGTTGAACCGACAGGCGTGCTAATGATTAAACCGTCGCAACTGTAAGTCGTGACGTCTTCTCCATCGATCGCAAGTCCAACGTCCAGCATCGCCAGCGACCCGGCAGACGAAACGGCGACTTCGTTGACGCCGATGAAGGTTTCTTCCTCACCTGCAGCGGTTCGATGCGTGCATTCGAACATCAGGTGTTCGACGATTGAAAATTGACCAGTGCAGAACCGGTCGAAGTTCTTCTGAAACTCTTCTGGTGAGAGGTCTGCGAGAAACCCAAGCCGGCCAAAGTTCACTCCAACGATAGGAATTTGGTTCCGTCCAAGCTTGCGGCAACCTCGAATGATTGTGCCGTCACCGCCCAGCACAATGGCGAGGTCTGCTTCGATGTCAGTCGGTAGGGCGTCGTCGGTTTCGTGGACATAGACGACGTCAGCAGTTTCACCACAACCGCAGAGAAATCCGTAGATAGTTTCCCAAGCTGCATCAACGCGCGACTTGCGACTTCGGATGACGAGGAGACGAGTTTTATCCGCCATGATTGCCGTGTCTTAGCTATTTCGAATGCGAACATACCAGCTTACTGGCTTCAGCCCGTTACGTAACGCAACTTGGCAGAAAACATACAACCTTCAGGACCGAACGCAGAGAGCATGCGATTGT
The DNA here is from genome assembly GCA_045105495.1 of Planctomycetaceae bacterium. Classification (GTDB taxonomy): domain Bacteria; phylum Planctomycetota; class Planctomycetia; order Planctomycetales; family Planctomycetaceae; genus CAYNWT01. The sequence continues at coordinate 1,470 of JBGCDN010000532.1, read as the reverse complement.
TTCTCTGGCGAACCAGCCGCGTTTCGACGTTGGTTTGCTGCTTTCACTGTGACAGAATGAAGATCCAAACCAAGTGGGTCGTCCAATGCCTGAAAAAGAAGATCTGTTCCGCAGAGCGATTGAGCTATCGGGTATCGAGCGGGAGCAGTTCCTCGACAGCTTGTCCGACGATCAGCGTGTTGAAGTCAATCGGCTGATGAACGCTGCGGCTGAAGCGGCGGACCGCATGGGGACACCCGCACCGCCGATGCCGGATCTCGATTCGGTTCCAGATCAGATCGGGCCGTTCAAGGTGCTCGAAGCCATCGGTGAAGGTGGCATGGGTCAGGTGTTTGTCGCCGAGCAGTTGAAGCCAGTGAAGCGTCGAGTGGCTTTGAAAGTCATTCGAACAGAAATGCCGTCGAAGCAAATTCTGGCTCGGTTCGAAGCCGAACGGCAAGCGCTGGCGATGATGGATCATCAAAACATCGCCAAGGTTCTGGATGCAGGAATCACCAACGACGGTCGTCCGTACTTCGCCATGGAATTGGTGAAGGGAATTCCGATCACCGACTACTGCGATCAAAACAAGCTGACGCCAGAAGAACGCCTGCACCTTTTCGTCCAGGCATGCCGCGCGATTCAACATGCGCATCAGAAGGGAATCATTCATCGTGATGTGAAGCCGTCGAATGTGCTCGCCACGCTTTACGACGGAAACCCGACGACCAAGGTCATCGACTTTGGTCTCGCGAAAGCGCTGCACGAACATGCGAAGCTGACAGAGCGAACGCTGTACACGCAGCACGGACAGATTGTCGGCACGCTGGAATACATGAGTCCCGAGCAAGCCGAACGCAACGCGCTGGATGTTGATACGCGAACGGATGTGTTCTCGCTGGGCGTGATCCTCTACGAGCTCATGACCGGTTCGACGCCGATTGGTCGAGACCGTTTGAAGTCGGAAACGATGGATCGCATCCTTGTTGCGATTCGAGAAGAAGACCCGCCGCGGATGAGTACTCGGCTGAGCCAATCGGGCGAAACGCTGACCGACATTTCTGCTCGAAGGAAGATAGAACCGCGCCGACTAACGCAGCTACTCAAGGGCGACCTGGAATGGATCGCCGCGAAGGCTCTGGAGAAAGACAGAACACGCCGCTACGACGGCGCGGGTGAATTGGCGGACGACGTTGAACGCTATCTTAACAGCGAACCGATCGAAGCTCGGCCTCCCAGCGTCGGGTATCGACTTCAAAAAGCGTACCGTCGCCACAAACTTGGCTTCGTTACGGCTGCCACGATTCTTGGACTGCTGATTGCCGGTTTGATTGGAACCGGAACCATGTGGCTTCGTGCGTCGGACGCCGAAGCAGACGCAATCGCAGCGAAAGACAAAGAGCGCGATGCTCGGCTGGATGTCGAGCGCGAGCGCGATAAGGTCTCGGCGGAGAGGGACAAGGCGAGGTCGGCCGAAGAACGCGCCGTCGC
>JBGCDN010000531.1:0-5907 GCA_045105495.1 Planctomycetaceae bacterium | reverse complement strand
TTCGACAAAGACATACTGCCAAACATCTACAGGCTGCAAGTGGTACTTGCCGTCCGATTCAGCATCCAGGCGAAACGCCGAACGCTTCGATAGTGAAATCCAGGGGTTACCAATGCCTACGAAGCCTTCCGCTAAGCCACGAGTTCTTGTCATTGATGACAGCCCAGCCATTCATGAAGACTTTCGGAAGATCCTCGTCTCAGAAGCTGGCAACAGCAGCCTAAACGACGCGGCCACGGCGTTCTTTGGTCAAGAAGAATCCAATTCAGCAGAGGACGCCCTTGAGATTACGCTGGATTCCGCACATCAGGGCAAAGACGGCTACGAACTCGTCAAGCAATCCATTGCTAGCCAAAGTCCTTACTCTATGGCTTTCGTGGATATGCGAATGCCACCTGGCTGGGATGGCCTGACAACAATCGAGAAGCTATGGGAAGTCGACGCCGACCTACAGATCGTGATTTGCAGTGCGTATTCAGATAATACATGGAGTGACATTACCCGGCGTCTCGGGCGTTCTGATCGATTGCTGATTCTCAAGAAGCCATTCGACAACGCCGAAGTTCTCCAACTCGCCATAGCAATGATTGAGAAGCGTCGGCTCGCCACGGCCGCTAGACTTCGGCAGGAAGGACTAGAAGAACTTGTCGGAGATCGGACGCAGCACCTGCACGAAGCACAAGCCGGATCGGAACGGCTTATCGGCGCGATCAACCAGGTTCTTATTGAAGTTGATCCAAGCCTCATTGTTCAACGATGGAACGATCAGGCAGCAGATACTTTTGGAGTCGCAGCAGCAGATGCTACAGGAACCTGCCTGACTGATCTTCCCATCCGCTGGGAGAATAGCGGCGGCGTAGCGGCCTTCTTTGCAGACGCCACCGAGACAGTCTCAGAACGGTTTGAAGCGACATTCACTGACAGCAACACCAAGAATGTCGTGCTCAGCCTCTCAAGCTACCCCATACAGGCCGACGGTACCGCAGTGGGTGCTTTGATTCTCGGCTCGAACATGACCGAGCATTACCTGATGGAGCAACAGCTAAATCAGGCTCAGAAGCTGGAGTCTGTCGGACAGCTTGCTGCCGGAGTCGCTCATGAGATCAATACGCCCATGCAGTATCTCGGCGACAACCTTGACTTCATGAAGCTGAAGTTCGAACGGCTGGTCGCTTACCTCCAGCAAACCACCGAGCTGATCGACGCCGCCGAGTCCGCTGAACTTCAGCCTGAACTCATCGCCGACCTCCGTCAGAAAATCAAGAAACTCAAACTCGCCAAGCTTTACTCACAGTTACCCAGCGCGTTGGAAGATTCGATCGCCGGGGTTGCCCATGTTTCGCGCATTGTCCAGGCGATGAAGGAACTCTCGCACCCCGGGTCAGACAAAATGGCGTCGGTCGATATCAACCATATCCTTAAGACCACACTGACTGTCTCGACGAACGAATGGAAATACGTTGCCGACGTTCAGTCCAATCTTGATACAGAAGCCGAAGCGGTGATGGGCTACGCCGGTGAACTTACTCAGGTATTCCTGAACCTGATTATCAATTCATCACACGCCATCTCAGATAAGACAGCAGAAGGTTCCAATGGCAAAGGCCTGATAACAGTCTCTACACGCCAAACGGAAGACTCCGTCGTTGTCGAAATCGCGGATACGGGTGGCGGTATTCCAGAATCGATTCGAGATCGAATCTTCGACCCCTTCTTCACAACAAAGGACGTCGGCAAAGGCACAGGTCAGGGATTGGCGATTGCCCACTCTGTCATTACCCAGAAGCACAATGGCCAGCTGTCCTTTCACGTTGATGAAGGGGTTGGTACGAGGTTTGTCATTGAACTGCCGCGTCAGACAGCAAAGTGTGACCAGCCAATTACCGCGGAGTCAGTCGTTGATCAGGCGGTTCAAGAGGTGCTCGCATGAACGTCCTTTTCGTCGACGACGAAGTTCAGGTACTGCGAGCATTGGAACGCATGATCGACGCGGGCGATGTCGACTGGGAACCAGACTTCGCTGAAGGTGGCGAAGAAGCTTTAGCCATACTGGCCGATCAGGACTTCGACGCCATCGTAACTGACATGCGAATGCCAGGGATGGATGGCGCGGAATTGCTAAAGCACGTTTGCGAGGACTACCCGGCAATGGTCCGCATCGTCCTATCCGGCCAGGCAGATCGAAAAACTGTCATGCGCGCTGTCGAGCCAATGCATCAGTACTTGTCCAAACCCTGCGAGGCAGCTCAATTGAAATCAACAATCTCCCGAGCCTGCGCGATGCGAGAGACACTTCAGTACGAGGGTCTTCGCAACACTATTAATACACTGCCAGGGCTGCCAAGTCTGCCAACCGTCTACACGGAACTCTCTGACTTCATTAAGCAGGAAGACTTCGCACTTGCTGATGCCGGAAACATCATCGAGCAAGACATTGCGATGACAGCAAAGGTTCTTCAACTGGTGAACTCTGCAGCATTTGGACTCCGGCATCCCGTCAGTTCACCGGCCCAGGCGGCTTCAATCCTGGGTCTTGAGACTCTGAAGGCATTGGTGCTGACAACAAGCGTCTTCGCCGAGCTCGATGAAGGGAAAGACGCCGACTTCTCGTTAACAACGCTGATGGATCACAGTCTCGAAGTGGCTGCCGCTGCTCGAAAGATCGCAAAACTAGAAGGGCTGGAGCAGGATCAACAGGAAGAAGCATTTACGGCTGGCATGTTGCATGACATTGGGAAGCTGCTTCTGGCCACCGCCGATTACAGCGCCTTCGCTGAAGTAAGACGAATCACTCAAGAGGACGAATCGCTTCGCCACACCGAAGCCGAACGCCGTGTGTATGGTGCAGACCACGCCGCGGCCGGCGCGTATCTGCTGGACCTTTGGGGCCTGCCCCAATCAATCGTCGAAGTGGTCGCGTTGCATCATCGGCCGGAGGTCGAGTTCGGAAGCGACTTCACCGTTCTCTCAGCTGTCTGGGCTGCGAACCTTTTGTGTCATGGGGTCGATGACGTCCAGCTCGAATCCAACCTCGCCAACAAAGAAACTTCGGCTGGCCTTGATCGCTGGCGTGAAGCATGCATGAAACCGCTGGAGATCGTATCATGAGCGAACCACGTATTCTGTTTGTCGACGACGACCCCAAGGTTCTCAGCGCGATCGAACGTCAGATGGGTGATGACTTCGATCTGGAAACAGCAGCCGGACCACTCGAAGGCATCGAAGCAGTTAAAACCGACGGACCATTCGCCGTTGTCATTTCTGACATGCGCATGCCGGAAATGTCCGGCGCCGAAATGCTGGGCAAGATCCGCCAGATCGCACCCGATACGGTTCGAATTCTACTAACCGGGTTCGCCGATCTTGCTTCGACAATTGAAGCAGTCAACAAAGGCAATATCTTTCGCTACCTATCCAAACCCTGCCCGATGGAAACACTGGCGACGGCAGTCAACGATGGCATTCGGCAGTACCAATTGGTCACTGCAGAAAAAGAACTTGTTGAAGGAACCCTGCGCGGCAGTATCAAAGTTCTGTTTGATGTGCTGGGTATGGTCAATCCGATCGCATTCAGTAGAGCATCGCGTGTAAAACGAATCGCGATGGCAGTCGCGGAGCAGTTGGAACTGGAAAATCTTTGGGAGATCGAGATCGCCGCCATGATGTCGGCTCTCGGGTGCATCACACTTCCAAAAGCGACACTCGAAAAACTTCTGAATGGCAAGCCGCTTGCTGTAGCTGAAAAGAAAGGCTTCGAAGAACACCCCGCTGTTGCGAAGAGTCTTCTTGAGAATATTCCGCGTTTGGAGAACGTTGCCAATATTGTTGGCTTCCAGGAAAAGCACTTCGACGGGGGAGGCGTTCCCAAATGCCAAACCAAGGGCGAGGACATTCCGCTTGGAGCACGCATCCTAAAGGCCGCGCTCGACTTCGATACCGAAGAAGCGAGAAGCCGCGACAACGTCGCTTCGTTCTCACTACTGAAGTCAAACAAAGAGAAATATGACCCGGCAGTTCTCGATGCACTCGATGCGGTCTTTGAAAAGCTGTTCGCCCCTGAAACGCTTTCTCTCAACGCGGTCGAGATCCAGATTGGAATGGTTCTCGCAACCGACGTGAAGAACAAAGGCGGTCAACTACTCATCGGTCGCGGCCAGGAAATTACAGACTCCATCCGCGGCATCCTGCAGCGTTTTGCGAACAACAACAATATTCAGGAACCGATCGAAGTCTTCGAGCGTGGATCTTCGAACGCAGTTAAGTCAGATGAAGATCCGCAAGAAGCCCTCATGAGAGCCGCCGCCGAACAAATAGCCGCTCAACGGGCCGAAGTTCGCAGAAAGGCTGCGGCAGCCAGAAACAAAGCATAGCGCCATCTCAACACACAATAGCTCATTTCTCAGCAGTAGAGCTCGTCAACAATCAAGCTACGGATTGCTCGTCGAGAAAACCAATTCCGGTGTAACAGCATCCACCGCCAGGTTCACAGAATCCTGATACGGGCTGAACGACGATGCGGGATAGCGTCCGGACTTGCGGGCAATGCGCGACTCAAGCTTTAGCGAACTGCCCTGCTCTGTTCGCTCAATTCGATAGTCCAGCCAGTCGTTCCGATCGGCTTCAGTCTGAGGGTCCGTCTCGCACTTCCAGCCGGCTGGAACCTTCAGTTCGACGCTGCTCGTAAATCGAAGCGGGACCTTCAATTCAAACGGAGTCAACCGCTCAGACACAACCGACTCGCGCAACAGATATTCTTCCCAACGACCAGGCAACTTAACCCGTCGTAACTCGCCACGAACTCTGACCACCTTGCGAATTCGATACGTCAGCTTAAGGACCAGTGGCTTCAGGAAGTCTTCTGCATTCACCGATTGATACGACACCAGTTCAACCCGGTTTCGATCCGTCAACGTCTCCGCAAGGTAGGACTTGATGTTCGCCTCGTTGGTTCCCAATAGAAACGACCGCAGCGACGTCGCGTATCCACCATCAACGGTTAACGACTCTGTGACCAGCACATCGTTCGAGTCAGCACTTAACGTCACCGTTCGCTTTGAATCGATACGACTGTGGTTGGCGGTATCCGCCTGGATCCTCTGGAACCGAATCTCATTGTCATCCAAAATCAAAACGTCTTTACCAAACCATGCCGCAGGCCCGGTTCGCAACGGATCGACAAATCGAGAAGTGCAGTCCACAAACGCCCCGCCGCCAATGTCCGGCAGAAACAGAATCGCATGGTCGAACTGCGCCATATCCGGAGCCGACTTCTCAATTGCTCCAGCCGTATTCACAAGACACATGTGGCTACGAATCTTCAACGCGCGCAACATCTGCAGACCGAGCAGGCTAAGGTCTTTGCAATCACCAAAGCGATTTCGCAAAGTCAAATCCACCGCGTTCGGTACCTGTGCGTGGACCCCAAACTCAAGCGCTTGATAGGCCATCTTGTCCTGTATCCATCGAAGCACTGCCCTGGCTTTCTGCTCGTCTGAATCCTCCGACCGCACAATAGACTGCGCCAGCTTGTCGGCTGCGGGGACCTGTTCTAAAGGCTGACGGATGCGTTTCAGATAGGCTTGCCCAATTCCCTCCCACGTTTGCTCGTTGCTTCCAAACCAGACTTTCGGAACGAACCCAAGACCCTCCGGCTGTCGCGATTCCATCCGAAGAATCGGAGTCTCCGCCAATATCCAGGCTCTCGTTTCGGCATCTGCGAGATTAAGAATCGCTGGGTCAGATTGATCAGAAACCAGGTTCTCGATATCGCCAGTCACAAACACACACCTCGGCCCGGCCGGAGATGATGCCAGAAACGGAGTGTCAGTGAAGGGAATGGAATCACTCGGCAGGCGATCCGACTTTGTAAACACATATCGCAGACGGTGGCCAGGCTTCAGGCCTGAC
>JBGCDN010000530.1:0-4103 GCA_045105495.1 Planctomycetaceae bacterium | reverse complement strand
AACCTCAACAATTATTCCCGAGCGACGAAATCGTTTCTGCCCACATTGCGGAGTGAATCGCTGTCGAGTTCGAAGAACCAATCAGAGAACCAGCCGCCGAACAGCCTGTCAGTGGCTGCGTCTTGCTGCACCGTCTCGCCGATTTCTAATGTGTAGTCACCATTGCGGCCGCCGCCGTTAGTGAGGTTGTCGATTCGGCTAGCCGTGCTCCGTCGCGCCTTCCATTCCGATTGCAGAGCCGACAGGGCCACGATGTTGTTGTCGTGGGACGTTGTTCCGCCGATCAAAATACTGCGACCCAGCCTGCCGCCATACAGATTGTCGGCACCTGTTCCACCGATCAGGATGTCTCGCGACAGGATACCGCCATAGATCTGATCGTCGCCGGATCCGCCAACCAGAACCGTGCTGCCTATGAAGCTGCCTCGAAGGAAATCGTTGCCAGCACCACCATCGAGCAGGTTCTTTCCTCGCCGACCCGCGCGAAGTTGGTCGTTGCCGCCGTTACCGAAGAGGCGAGAGTCCGCGTAGACACTTCCGGAAATTGTGATGCGGTCATTGCCAGCCAGGCCGTTCGCGATGATGACGTCGATGTCCGCGAATCTGCCTAGGGTTTCTCCGTTTGCTCGTACTTCGATCCGCCTGTATCGGCGGCGTTTGAACACAATGACATCGTCGCCGGATGTGCCGTTAACCAGCAGGGCAGTTCGTGTCGGATCGAGTGGGTCGGGAATCACTTCGACTGTGGGATCGTCGTTGCCTTCATCTTCTACCGTAATTGTTACCGTCGCTTCGTTGGAATCACTCGTGCCGTCGTTAACAACGTAGGTGAACGAATCCGTTCCACTGAAGCCGTCGTTGGGCGAGTAAGTGAGCGTACCGTCCGCGTTCACTTCAGCAGTTCCGTTGGCAGGACCAGCTACGATGCGGGGCGACAGATCGTCGTCTTCGGCATCGGAATCGTTGGCAAGAACATCGATTTCGACAGCTGTGTTCTGCCGTGTTGAATCGGTATCGTTCTCAGCAACCGGTGGATCGTTGACATCCTCTACGGTAATGGTGACGGTCGCTGGGTCAGAAACAGACAGGCCATCATTGGCAACGTAGATAAATGAATCGGTGCCGCTGAATTCAGCGTCGGGCGTGTAGGCAAAGGTTCCGTCTTCGTTGAGTTGAAGTGCCCCATTGTTTGGCCCACTTACAAGTTCGGCAGTCAGTACATCGTCGTTGCGATCTGTATCGTTTGCCAGAACGCTGGAACCGTCGAGTTGGATATCCTCGTCGGTCGAGTAGCTGTCGTCTTCGGCAATTGCTGTAGCAAGCGGTGTCATTGTGAACTTGACAACGGCCTCGCCATTCTCGTCGGCGTCGCCGAAGGCAATTCCTGTCGCGAAGGCGACTTCATCATCCGGATCAAGTCCTTCATCTCGTTCGATACCGGTTATTCGGAACGCGGCAACACCGCCAGGCGTGTTGCCCTGAGCCGGATCTTCAAAGTCATATTCCTCAAACGCACTCAGTGTGATTGAGCGATCTGCTCCGTCTGCATCGACGAACTCCAGAGTGAAAATGTCGTCGCCGAAGCCCGCTGGCAGTTTCACAGACGTGAAGTTGTCCCCGTCGTCGTCCACGGTGTAGTCGTACCCAACAGCGATTTCCGGGTCGTACCATTCGATTTCTCGCGGGCCACCTAACAGATTGAACCCAAACCCAGCGTCGCCGATGATCGAGGGTATGATGATTTGCTTCACCCGGAGGACATGGTCTTCAACTTCACCATCAGTGGCAGCGCCGGTTGGGGAGAGGTTTCCATCGCTGCTAAGGCGGAACCGTGAGATTGTGTCGTAGTTTGCGGAAGCGTCACTAGATGCTGGTGGCAGATCGAAGTCAATTACGTTTAGCCCTGCGACGACCGGGTGATTGTCGAGGATGGCCTCACTTCCTTCCCAACTTCCGCTCAGATCCATGTCGACCCATGCATTGAGAAATCCGGCCGCAGATGCTGTGACTTCGACCCGTCCGCTGAACCCGGGCACGACGTCAACAAATACGACGCCGTCTTCATCATCGGTTTGCGAACTATCGTCACGATCTGCCTGTCCGTCGGCTGAGTGAACACCGTCGTCTTCCGCGTCAACACTCTCGCCCAGAAACAACCCACCAAACGCATGCCTCGCTCCATTCTCGGCGAGCGTGGTTGGGTACGGAACCGGAGCATCGCCGAAGTCGTTCACATCTACCAACTCGTAGGCGCCGATATCGCGATCTGCATCGTCGTCCGGACGATCGACGAGTCGCTGATCTACATCATTCGATGTATCCCCGGCGTTGATTGCAGGGCTGCCAGGTAGTAGTGCATGAGTCGGCGATGGTCCGCCATTGTCCTGCAGAGGACCAATCAGTGGATCGATCGGATTCGCCGCTGTACCAATCTGGTTCCCAAGAACACCGTTTGTGATTCCCGTCAATCCCACACCAACGCCGATCAGGTTGTGATCACTGGTGTTAGTTGCCTCGGCGACCACGTCATCCGGCGTATCCGTTCGCCGGAAGTTGCCAGCGATGATTGAACTGTCCAGCCGTATTGGAGTCGTCGACTCACTCCAAACAGCTCCGCCCATTCCAACCCCATCCTGGTTGGCATCGGCGAGATTGTTCGTCATCGTTGCTGAAGTCAACGAAACTGAGGCCGCGTTCTCGAACAACGCGATCGCCCCACCATTTCCATCTGACTGGTTCCCGCTGAACGTCAGGTTGCTGGTGAGCATGTTGCCTCTTGTGATGGCCACTGCTCCGCCGAATGCGCTGCTGGCGTCTCCATCTCCAGCGACAGCCTGATTTTCTACAAACGCTGATCTCGCAAACGAGGCGCCCAACCCGGCGTAAATGCCGCCACCCACGGCCGCCTCATCCACAGAGTTCTCTGCAGTGGTTGCCGTATTCTGTGAGACGACTGACTCAGTCACGAAGAACTGCGTCGTTGAGCTGCTACTGGAATAAATGCCGCCACCCAATGCAGAACCCCGCAGCGGCCCGTCAAGATCTCCAATCGCCTTATTCCCGGCGACCAAGCTCCGCCGAACTTCGAGAAAATCTCCGCTGTTAAATATGCCGCCACCGCGAACTGCAGTGTTTCCACTGAATTCAGAATCTCGAACCCGAACGACACCCTCGCCAAAGGTGTTACCGGTAGACAAGCCGCCTCCATCCTGAGCAGCCGTGTTACTGTGCACGATGGAGCTCTGAATGATCACCGTGTCGTTAATCGCCTGTATCCCACCACCGCGGACCGCTGTGTTCCCGCTAATTTCGCTGTTCGTTACCAACAACGTATCACCGCCCCCAAACCCATCGCCGACTGTGTACACCCCGCCGCCAGACTGCGTGGCTGTGTTGCCTACTACACGCGTATTGTTCAAAAGCTCAACATGATTAATGTTGCTAAAGATCGCGCCTCCGTCGGCTGCTGAGTTGTTCTCAAGAAGCACATTTGAAAGGTAGACACCACTCCCTCCAAAGAACACTGTCTCCGTCGTGTGGATGGCTCCACCTCGACTGGATGCTGTGTTGTCCGTGAAAACGCTGTCGTTAATCCGGACCGTCCCGCTGTTGTTGTGGATTGCACCACCGTCACCTGATGACCCGCCAGTCAGCGTGACGCCATTGATTGTCACGTTCACTGCTGCTGTCGATTCCTGAATACTCAGTAGCCCAAACGCACCGTTCCCGGCGATGGTAAGTTCATCGCTACCAGAACCGTTGATCGTCAGACTTCCTGTGATAGTGATCTGATTCGTTGTCAGCTCGATGGTCGAACCACTTGCCAGGTCGAAATTAATCTCATCAGCTTCCGGCGTGGCATTCGCCATCTCTACTGCTTCACGCAGTGAGCCAGCGCCGGAGTCGTCGGTACTAGTTACAGTGAACGTGGTCAATAAAGCCCGCTGTTCGAGCGATTCACTTGCGGCTGAACTCTTTAGCTTGTTCGAACGACGTTGGGAGTGTTGGGGACGCTTGTTGGACGAGAAGATGGAACGCATTCTTTTTCGGATCATCGAGACAGCTCCGGCCTTGGTGGTGAAAGGTGGTGGCCCGTTTGGGGT
>JBGCDN010000529.1:0-24336 GCA_045105495.1 Planctomycetaceae bacterium | reverse complement strand
ATGCCTCCAAGGTTCAGCCGCAACTGTACTGTGTCGCGGTGGCCTTTCCCGTTGACGAATTTGGAAACTTCAAAAGCGTCGGAAAAGAAATCGGCGGCTCCCGCGATGTCGCCCATCCGATGGTAAGCACCGCCTAGCTGGTTCATCAGCTCCAGAAGTTCGGGATGCATGTTGCCGTAAATCCGCTTACGAAGCGTCAGGCAATCCTCCAGCAACGGTATAGCGATTTCGGGCTGACCATTCTCGGTGTAAGCAAACGCCAGAGTGCTCTGGACCAGCGAGACCATGTAATCGCGTCGGTGGGTGAGAGCTTTTGCATTGCGAAGGGCTTCAACTAATGGAGCGATTGCGTCGCCTGCCCGCTTTGCTTTGACATACGAAGTGCCGAGCTGATTGGTTGCATCGATAGTCCTCTCATCTCCCGATCCGAACTCAGCAGTTAGTTCGGCAACCAGCTTCTCAAACAATTCGATAGCTCGATCAAACCGATGATGTCCGCGATACGCGGCTGCCAGCCCCTTTCGCGCGACGAGCGACGTGTCGTGCGTCGATCCGAACTGGCGTTCTGCGGCTGGAACAATATCTTCCAGTAACGTGATTGCTTTAACAAAGCTATCGTTGTTGGCGTAGGACGCTCCGAGCCACGCTTGTGCCTCAAGTCGCTTGTCGCTTTCCTGCGGCAGGAGCGATACCGCCTCCTCAGCCATTGCGACTGATTCAGCCCACAGTCCAACACCGCGCAAGCCCTCGCTAAGTGCCAGATACATGGCTCCACGCGTTGACGCGGCCAGATGCTTGCTGTCCTCCAATTCGGTCTTAGCGTTCTCGAATAACTCAATGACTTTTAGCTGCCTGCCATCCGCACCCGGAACTGGACTGCGAAAGGTCTGCGTCAGGAAGTCGGCGACAAGTTCCGCTTCGTCTCTGGCCTGAATCAGGTTGGCGTTCGATTCGGCCAGGCCAAGATTCGCGGTTCGCGTCTTCTGATATTGCCACGTAAACAGCGCCGCGCCGATCAGTACGGCGAGAACCAGTCCTGCGGAGACCGAGGCAAGCAGCGGGTTCCGTTTCCGCCACCGCACACCGCGCTCGATGAGACTCTGTCTGCGCGATGTAATTGCTTCACCTCGCAGAAACAAATCGAGGTCGGTCGCCATTGCTGCGGCTGACTGGTAGCGATCATCCGGTTCGCTCGCCATGGCCTTGTGGACGATGGTTTCCAAATCACGAGGAACTGATGGATTCAATGCGCTAAGGCGAGCTGGCGATTTATTGGAGATGCTGCGAATCAGTTGCAGTCTATCGTGCGACTCGAACGCCGGTCGGCCTGCTATTGTTTCATACAGCGTTGCTCCGATTGAGTAGATGTCGCTTCGAACATCAGACCTCCCGCTGAATCGCTCGGGACCCATATATCTGAGCGTGCCAACTACATCGCCGGTCTGAGTCAACGCTTCGTCGCCAGTGCTAGCCAAGCCAAAATCAGCCAGCCAGGCAGTACCCGTGTCGTCGAGCAAAATGTTGCTGGGCTTGATGTCTCGGTGAAGAACATCGTGCGAGTGTGAGTAGGCAACAGCGTTCGCAATCTGAAGTCCAACGTTGGCAACATCAGAAAAATGGCCAGGCGCATGTAGGAAATGCCTCGCACCGAGTGAGCTGTCCGTTTGACTGACTGGGGCGGTCTCTGTGGTTGTTGCCGTTGTCGCCATTGCGGTCGGCCGCGTTTCGACCGACATCCAGCTTGTGCCAGACTCCGCTGATTCGCGCATTGCTCTGTCGAGACTCAGCCCGTCGATCAACTGCATCGCGATGAAGTACTTACCGTCGGCCGATCCAGCCTCAAACACTGGCACAATATTCGTATGATGCAGTCGCGCTGCCGCACGTGCTTCCAACTGGAACCGTTCGACTTGAAACCCATCGACTCCCGAAGGCTTCATGACTTTGAGAGCCACCCGACGAGTCAAAGAATGGTGTTTCGCCTCGTAGACAACGGCCATCCCCCCGCGTCCGAGTTCCCGCTTAATTTCGTATTCACCAAGCATGTCGCCCACGCCCTGGCCGGCAGATGTCTGATCTGGCGAACTTCGAACTGCTGTTACCGTCTCCAGCACATCACGGATGGTTGCTGCATGCTCTGGTAGTCGCTGAACGTATTCTTCAACGTCGGGTTTTTCGCCAGCGTTCATGCGGTCCGTGAACTCATTGACGATCGACACAATCACCGAATCAGCGTTGGAGTCAGAGTTCTCAGTCGACATGTTTATCTCTCAGACTCAGCAGCTTTGATAATGCCACGCAGCTTCATCAGCGCGCGAGTGTAGCGTTTGCCGGCGGCCTCTGGACTCAAATCCACTAGCGCGGCAGCTTCAGTGTTTGTGAGTTCTTCGTAGTTCCGCATCAGGATTAACTCACGATCAATGTTGGGAAGTTCGTTGATGGCTGCCTGAACACGCTCGATCAGCTCCGCTTTCATCATCGCCTGACTCGGCGTAGCTCGGTTCAGAAAGTGGCGGGCCAATAGAATAGAACTCCGGTCCGGCAATCGTTCTTCGTTCTTCACCGACCGCATGTCAGCTACATGGTGGCGCCGTTGTTTGAGCAGACATTGATACGCCGTCTTCCTTAGCCACAATCCAACCGGCATTGGCCGACGCGTGAGGAAATCGTCGATCCTTCGAGCGACTTCGATCTGTGTTTCCTGAATCACGTCGGAAGCATCAACTCGCGATTGGATATGTTCATCTAACCGCAACTCAATCATCCTTCGCAGCGCAACACGATACTCAGTCAGTAGTTCCGTCATCGCGCAGGTGTCACCAGCAGCAATTTGTTGCAGCAATCTCTCGTCTCGAATTGCCTGCGCAGAATCCACCATGCCCTCTTACCTCCCAGGAACCGACCGCGTCGGACAACAAATCTCTAACTATCTTCACATCAAGGATCTTGAATAGGAATGTGGCAATGCTTTGGTGGAGCGAATTCGCCGCGTGCGGCCTCCGTCAGGCCGCGTAGGAGAGCTGTGATTTCTTACAGATTCTCGTCGTGCGTTCATCAGTCTGATAGGGCCCCTGACTTCTGGTAGAATCGTCTTGTACGCTGTACTGCGAGCGTGGCAGGACGCCTGTCATAGAAACTGCTCCGATGGGAGGTGCTGAATGGATCCTACTTTAAATCGCAGGTCCTTTGTTTTGGGTGGCGTCGGAGCTTCAGGGTTACTCCTTGGCTCCAGTTTAAAAGCTTGCGCGGTGGACAACAGCAGGCCTTCTCGATTGATACGGCTTGGTCTCAACGCTTTGGCTCGTGCTCCGCAGATGAAATACTTTGCAGATGGGCATCGCGGAGCCGCCCTGATTTCGGCTCAGCTGATGTGCGCGAATAACGAGTTCAAGCCAGCCGCGACGCAGCGGATTGAACAGTTGTTTGATCTGAACTGGGCGAAGACGAGGTTGTGTGCTGACTTCCCGCAAGGCGATCGCATTGAAGACGCCACTGATCGCATTGGAAAGACGCTGGCGGGTGGGAAAGGAGTTCTACGCGAAGTTGGTCACGATGCGATCTTCGCGATGCACGCGATCAAAGCGTTTCGCATGTCGCCAGAGCTGGCAACTCGTGAACGGGTAGATGGTGTGTGCGACCTGATTAAGTCCATCAAGCCATGGCGCGATATGGATCCTGATCCGAGTATCAAACCGCCGCCTTTCAAAGACCGAGCGGCTGCATCAAAGTTCATCCTGACAGAAGCGAGCCATGCGATCGATCGGTTCGTTGGATTCGGTCAGGGTTTCGCCGGGCACATGCTGACATTCGGACAATCGCTGGTTGAACTTGCGGCAATGGGCGATGTCGAATGGGCCGAGAGTTGCCGAAGGGCGTTCTGCAAATACGTCACAGTCACACGCCAAGGGCCCCAGAAGGGCGCTCGGAAAATCAGCGAGCACAAGTTCAGCAAGCTTCGCCCCGACGAACTGGAATACTGGCAGAAACGCGGCAACAAAACGCTTGGGCTGGGCCACGTCTTCAAGTACCCCTACGCGTACTACGACCTGACGGCTCGGGCAAACGATCCCGATCTTCAAAAACAGTTCGAGACAAAAGCCTGGCGACTGTTTTAGGCAACGTCCCGTTGCATCAGGTGCGGCGGCGTTCGAGTGGACGTTCGCCGCCGATTTCTTCGGCACACAAGTCCTGTGGCAAACAGGCCGATGAGCCCGAAGCTGCCTGGTTCGGGGACGGCAGAGAATGAGCCAATGCCAGAAAAGGAAACGTTTTGAAAGACCGAATCGGAATCCAGATAGAACAAGTCCATCCCCATACTGCCGCTAAGGTTCGTCCCAACGCCGGGGAGTGAGTTTCCTGTGAAGGTCATCGGATCGCCGAATATGGACACGTATAGCGATTCTTCTGTTGGAGTGTCGCCTATATTGGCCGGAGCTACTCCTATCGCTGCGTCCACGAAATCGAATCCGGCAAATCCATCGCCGACACGAATTCGAGCGGGTGCCGGTGCCGGGTTGAATGTCTTAGTGAACCCGGTGGTGCCGCCGCTGCCGGAAAACTCGATACTGGCGGATAAAATTGCTCCGTCAAAGGCATTGAGGACAGGTGCATTCGTCCCCGTTGTCGTCGGATCAATCACAAAGCTCGCCATCCAGGTTTCCCCGACTGCAATTGTACTCGGGTCGGAAGAACTCGTGACTCCTCCACTGAACTGGTAGGTGAGATCTGCACTCGCAGCAGACGGCAAGGTCAGCGCGACCACTGTCGCGAAGAGGAATCGGTTCATCATTGTTAGCTTACTGGGTTAGTCTTGGACGTACTGAGCCGCTGAATCGACGAGGATCGCGATACCTAAATAGAGCCGTCCCCTGAGTGCATCGGGCGCGAAAATTTGGATTAGGGGCATTGGGGTACGAATCTCGGACTTGGGGGCTCGAGCTGGGTGGTTAGTTTTCGCTTCCGGCAGCGTAAAGAGCCTGGTCGCTCACTACTCGGGCGCGGAAAATTTGAAATTGCTGATTTTCCTTGGGGCGGAGCGCATCGGGTGTTGGTGAATGCTGAATTCCGTGGCGGCGGCCGGCGAAAACAACACACTTCCATCGACTATGGGTCTACAACCTGTCACAGTGAATGAATAGACACGGTGGCACACCTGCGACTGATGGAAGAACCTTGTGGATAGATCGATTGATAGCCGGTCGGAATTGCTGCAAACGGCTTCGTTTCAGATGGACGATTGGGAGCGTCGTCGTCCTTATCTCAGACTGCTGGCGGCGACGGGGCTCAATCGAAACCTGCGGGCCAAGGTAGATCCATCAGACATTGTGCAGCAAACACTCCTCCAGGCGCATAACGCGAGGGCTTCGTTTCGTGGTTCGACGGAAGGCGAGTTGATGGCGTGGCTCAAGCAGATTTTGACTCGTGTTCTGACACATGCGGCTCGCGACTTCGGCGCGATGCGACGAGATGTTAAGCGTGAGATTTCACTGCAGGGTGAGTTTCAACAATCGTGGATGAAGGTCGATCAGGTGCTCGCCGAGAGTGGGTCCGCACCATGCGATCGCGCCGAACGAAATGATGAGAAGCTCAAATTGTGTGCAGCTGTTGAGAGGCTTCCTGCCGACCAGCGGCGCGCCGTTGAGCGATATCATTTTCTGGGTTGGCCCATTTCTCAAATTGCTGAAGAGATGGAAAGGACACCTGTTGCTGTTGGCGGCTTGCTGAAACGAGGACTACGGAACCTACGCGCTCAACTCAAGAAAGAACAGAGTTGACACATGGGTGAGTTGGAGGCCACAGCAACGAAGCTCGATGTCAGTCGGTTGGCAGACGAGGCGATCACCGAGTTCCTTCAGGCGGCGGACGTCGGCGACGCTCCGTCACGATCGGAGTTCATCCGGCGGCACCAAAATGTGCGATCAGCTTTAGAGTCGTTCTTTGATGTCTACGACCAGATGGGAGGTTCTCTACAGTCTGAAGAGACGACCAGCTTTGTCGAAGGCGGGCAGCTTGGTCGTCACCGACTTGTCCGACCAATCGGTGCGGGGGCATTTGGAACTGTTTGGTTGGGGTTCGATACGCAACTAAAGCGGCCGGTCGCCATCAAGGTGCCGAAGAAAGATCGATTCTCCAGCCAGAAGCAACGGGATCTATTCTTGAGCGAGGCACGAACCGTAGCTCAGCTCGATCATCCCAACATCATTCCCATTTACGACGTTGGTGAAACTGAAGCAGGTGAGATTTATCTGGTGTCGCGTTTCGTTGCGGGCAACGATCTTGCAACGGAAATGCGAACTCGAAGGTTCAATCCGGAAGAAGCAACGCGGTGTATTTCGTCCATTGCTGATGCTCTGGAGTATGCTCATCGGCGGAATGTGATTCATCGAGACATCAAGCCGTCTAACATCTTGTTGGATGCTGAGACTGGCCAGCCGTACGTGACCGATTTTGGTTTGGCCTGCAATTTTGACACGGCACGCGATGCATCGATTGCCGGGACACCAACCTACATGAGTCCCGAGCAGGCGTCGGGAACAAAGCTTGATCACCGCAGCGATATGTTTTCGGTGGGCGTGCTCTTTTATGAGCTCTTGTTTGGAACGCGTCCGTTTTCAGGGAAGGATGCCAAAGACATGATGCGAGCGATTCGCGAAGACTCGCCGCATCCGCCGAGTGACAAGAGCAAGAACGTTTCGTCTCAACTGCAGCAGGTGTGTCTGCAAACTTTGGCCAGGCGGCCAGAGGGTCGGTTTGCGGACATGGCGGAATTCAGGTCGGCTCTGTCGCCGCACTTCGGTTCCGCATCCTCCCAGCAGAGCAAAACTGCGGCTGGCGTTGGCAATCGACGGCAGGCTGCGTTCGGATTGATCGGACTGGTGGCAGTCTTATGTCTAGCCTACGGCGTTACGAAGCTTGCATCTCCCACTGGGGCAGGCGACGTCCAACAACCGAAGTCGTCGACGGTGACCGGGACAGCGCTTGATAGAGAGATCGCTGAGGAGACCATCCGGCTAGGCGGTCATATTGATGTTCGCTTCGAAGGCGATGATTACGAAGTTGACTCCATTGATGACATCCCCGACGGGCATATCTCCCTTCTTTGGGTCATGTTCGACAACAAGCAAACGCTGAGTGATGAGTACTTCGATCGGTTGACTCAGCTGGATTCGCTTGAAGGTGTAGACTTCTTCAGTTGCTCATTTTCGGACGACGCATTCGCGCGACTTGGTGAGATTGAGAGCCTCAGGGTGGTTCATGCTCCAATGACGAGGGTAGACACCGGTGTGGCGGCATTGGCAAAGCTGCCGCGCCTCTACAGGTTGACCCTCACGTCAACGCAGATCAGTAATGAAACGCTAAAAGCCTTTGAAGGTAATTCGACACTGCGGCAACTTCGATTGTCTGAGACATCTATTACGGACGACGCTCTTAAGACAATCGGCTCATTTACTGCACTCGAAACCCTGAACCTTGATGTTTGTCGCGTAACAAGCGCGGGCATTCGGCACTTGAGTTCTCTGACCACTCTGACGACTTTGAAACTCGCCCAAGCCTCCATCGACGATGAGGCGCTCGATTACCTTGATCGCTGCCCAATCAAGCATCTCGTGGTCTCGAACCCGGTCTCTAAAGAAGCCGAAGCACGGTTTCTCGAAAAGCACCCTGGTTGTCGAATCATCCGCGATTAAGACGCCTTCTGCTGCACAGTAAGTCGAGCCTTCACCGGCTCTGCCATCGCAGGTTGCGGAACTTTGGCGGTTCTCCAATCCAGTTCTTTCCTACCCGCTTTCGTTCAGCGGTACTGCCTCGCTTGGGCCTTAGATGTTCTGCAGGACTTAGTTTGAGCGATCGGACCGTTTCCCAGCTCTCTAGGGCTTCGCCTTCGGCATTTGTGAAATCTGCCGGTCTGAGCACGATGCTTTGCCAGTCGTTGCCGCCACGGAGTTTGATTTCAGTGGCGTGGTTGTCCAGCTTCAGGACGAGGGTGTTGGCTTCGTCGGATTGAACGTCAATTGCGAGGTTTACTTCCGGCGGCGCCTTCCATGTCTCGTCACGCAGCTTGTGTGTTGTCTTCGCCCAGGTTGGTGCTCGGTAGTTGAACCAGAGTTTTTCCCAGTTGCCGGTGAAGGTCTCAATGATCCGAGATGGCTTACGCGTTGCTTTGACGTTGGCCGCACGGAGTTCGTCTGCTGGTGTCATTGTTAGCAGCGAAGAAACGTTGAAGGACTTCGCCGAATAGATGCCGTAGTAGTAGCCGGCGCCGGTAATCGGTTCGTCGAGGGCGTATGTGATGTTGGCGTAGGCCCAAAGTGGTTGGTCGGTAGTCGACAAGGGCAGGGCGGCTGTCCAAGTGCCATTTGTCTGTGTTGGTTTGGCGTGGTGCCAGAAGCGAGTGAGCGTGTCTTCGTGATCTGCTGGTACTTCGTTGGCCTTGCCGTGCTGTGTGTAGAAGACGTCTACGGATAGAATTTTTCGTGATGCGTCCGCCACGACCGAAAATGTTGGAACGCCATCTTGGTTTGCAAGCGACAAACGTGTCTCGGGTGTCGTGGGGAACTCGAACGTGTGCTTGAGATGCTGATCCATCCAAAGTTGTGTTGCGACTTCGTATGCTGGTGTGTCCTGATGATTGTGGTGAGGAGAACATGTGACTTGCCACGTGTCGGTTTTTATCTCTTTGACTGCAGCAGGCAGATCGCCGATACGTCCGTGAAAGTCGTTGGACGGGCTAAGGAAGATGATGGGGCAGGACAGTTGCTTCAGGCTAACATCGTCGCCAACCGTCGCTCGAAACAGGGGGCTGGCGTTATCGCGATCGCTGATGCCACCACAAGACGGTGCAGCTGCTTTGACTCGCGGATCGACAGACGCCATCACGGTTAGCTTGCCGCCCATCGAATGGCCATAGACACCAAGTCGTTCCGGATCGACTTCTGGTTGGCGTTCCAGAAATGTCAAAGCGCGTCTTGCGGCAAGAGCGCAGAGGAACCAGCCGCTGTTTCTTGGTGACTCGGCTTTGTCCAAAGTCCACTTCGCCGGCTTCGCGCTGGGGAATTGGTTGCCGGCGTTTCGTCCGGGGGCGTGGTAGCCATCCAGCTTTCCCCAATCGGTCGTCAGCTTGTAACGAGGATTGTCTGTTTGCTGATCCCAAAACAGCTTCACTTCGTTCGGGCCAACTCGATACCCAGGCGCGCTGATGCGACCGGCCCATGCGATCGATACTGTCGCGTAACCGCGTTTCGCGTTTGTCAGGCAGGCTTTGTGATCGGCATACTGTCCGCCGCCGTGGATTTGCAGCAAGCCTGGTATCCTGGACGTCGCGTCTTTGGGGAACCCGTAGATGGCGGCCAGTGTTGCCTTGCTTCCCTTAAAAACGCCAATTCGGAATCGAACGATCCGAAGGACGACGTCGTCTTCTTCCCATTCCTTGAGTGTCTCGATCTCAAGGGGTTCGGCACGTGGATCGAAACCACGCCACATCTCAGCGAAGTCTTGTGGAGCGGCTTTGCCATCGGCAGGTGGAAGTGTTTCCTGAGCCCACGTTGAATTCAGGAAGATGCAGCAAAAAGCGCACGTCACCAGACAGGATGGCAATCGCATTTGGTTCTCGGCTATCAACGAAGTTGGTGAGTTCGAGCAGCCACGACTGTGAAGCTGCTGAACTACGATAACCTAATTCGCCAGAGCTGCCGATTCGAATACGCGTTCCTGCAAGTCGAAAGGTGGATCGACAATCAACACTTCGCCTTCTTCCAATCCAGCCATCACTTCGACAGAAGATTCGTTGCTGATGCCAAGAGCGACTTCGCGTGGTTCGAGTTCCATGCCGGTTGAGACAATGACATTCGGTCCTTCACTTGTGTGAATGATTGAATCGATTGGAACCTGAAGGATGTCCTCTTCGTCCATCACCTGAATCTCGACTCGAGCGTCCATACGTGGAGCGAGATCTTCGAGATCGTTGCTTTCGCTGTCGAAGTCGATCGTTATTGAATACTCAGGATTGTTCTTGTTGTAGCGATCACGAATCGTCGGGAACCGACCGATTTCTGCGACGGTGCCGTTGAGCTCGCGATCGCCCAATGCTGAAACGATGGCAGAGGCTGGTTGGCCGACAGACAGCTTGTTGATTTCGGCTTCGTTGACCCACGCTTTCAAAACGAACCGACTGTAATCCGGCAGGTCAATAATCGCCTGCCGATAATCGACTTCGGCTCCCTCTTCAATTCGGGTACGACCGTAGCTTCGTCGGTGCCAGTTATTTGCATGCAGCACTCGGCCATCATGTGGTGCTCGAATGGTACAGGCTTCAACACTGTCGAGAGCATAGCCAAGGTAACGGGTGTAGTGGGCGAACCGTCGGTTGTCAGACAGCTTGCCGAACTCGGCCTGAGTCAAGCTTAGCTCGTTGCGTAGTTTTGTTTCGTCGAAATCAGCCTTGGCCTGCTTGAGGTTCCCTTCAAGAGAGAACACTTCTCGTGACGCCGTGAACTGATCGTGTAGCTGCAGCTGGCCCGATAGTCGCGCCCACTTTTGCTCAGCATCCAACAATGCGAAGTTGGTGTTTTCCAGTTCCCAGGAAGTTGCCACACCTTGTCGGTAGAGCTCAGAGATCTCTCGTTCTCGCACGGTCGCTTCTTCTTTGCGATCAGCCGCGAGTTCAGTCTGACGGGTCAAGCGAGATTGTGTGCTTGGTTCGTTCCCGTCGCGGTATTCAGTTAGAGCGAAGCTGGCGTTATCAAGACGTCGTTTGGCAGCCATTGACCGGCGGCGGTTACCGATCTTGACGATCTTCTCCTGCAGTTCGGCCGTAGCAAGTTCAGACTGAATTCGGATCAACCGAATCTTCCTTGAACGCGCGTACTCAGATGGTTCAGTCGCATCCAACTGACAAATGACATCCCCCTTCTTCACGAGGGTTCCTTCAGGCACCAGCTTGAGAATGCGAACGTCCCAGTAGCACTTGCTGATCATGCGCGTTGATCGCCACGCATCCAGCTGGCCATGACCGGGTACAAAGCTTGATAGATTGCCGACGGTGGCGACTGCGGTTTTCAATCCTTCGTCACGAAGGACCTGCGATCCGGGTTCGTCGACCCATGCTCCGGACGTTGCCACGAAGCTAAGGGCAATTGCAGGCAAGACCAGAACAGCTGCCGTCTTACCAAAGTAGGAGCGCACTCGTTGCGATGTAATTTTCAGCATCGAATTGAAATCTCGTACGGCAGGAGGGAAGGACGCCGCTTTCGGTAGCGGGAAGGTCACAGATCAAGCATAGGCCTGCGGAGCACTTGCGTCTCCGATTCTGCACCAACCGGCTAAAAGGTAGGACTACTTCATCGAAGCAGTTACGTTCACCTTACTACTTCGACTGTAGGGCTGCCAGTATTTTCGACCATCGGCCATCGCCAGAAGGACGTTTTTTCGGCTTCTGTGGGCTGATCCACCGTCGATACAGCTCTTGGGTGTGTTCAACTACACAGTCTGTGGTGTGTGTGCGGAGTGTAACGAGATTCAGGGGCTACTCGTCATCAGGTAGTTCCCGATCGAACCAGTAGCTTGGCTGGCCAAGTATTTCATCCAACAGGTCGGGATTTGTAGCGAGCGCTTCCGCGTGTGGCAGCTTTTCAAATTTGTGTGCAGCGAAGTAGCCGTCAAACTCGACCGATTCTGCATCGCTCTTCAGGTACTCGCCGTCGATGTAGACAACCTGGTCTCCCACTTCGAATTCGCCCACAATTTGTGACATGTTCAGCACCCAGTCAGCAATGTCGTCGTCGCCAATGCTGTCTTGAATCCCGCGTGTCGAAGCCTCCCGTTTCGCGATTTGCTCAAGCGATAAGTCAGTCTCTCGGACCTCAGCGAATGTGAAGGCCTTGCTACATTTTGAACACGAAAACAACCAGCCGCATCCGCACCACGGACAGTCCATCTGGCACGTAGACATTGCTGGTTCGTTATCACATTCGCAATGTGAAATCAGTTGCTGATTCGATTTGAAGAAGAACTTCGGCATCGCGTGGTCTTTCGTAGGGTGGAACGCATCGATACTTTACGCAGGTCCACCGCTCGTCGCGCGGTGAAGTCACGAAAGATTTGGAATCGACGCATGTTGGCCTGTTAGTAGCTCTCCGAAGACTTACAGCAGGAGCGAACTGCAGCACTACAAGAATTCACAGCCTCTCCGGGTGAGTGTACTGACACATGGGACTTCAAAGAGGCGACCTTGTTGCTGGCATTAGCGTGGCCGCGATAGCAATTCCCCAATCGTTGGCCTACGCAGAAATCGCGGGCATGCCGGTTCACATTGGATTGTATGCCGCCGCCATTCCACCAATCGTCGCAGCGTTCTTTGCATCGTCGCGATACCTGCAGACTGGTCCCGTGGCGATGACCGGACTGCTGACGTTTGGTGCTCTGAGTGCCGTGCAGAGTCCCGGCACCCCCGGTTGGGTAGAAGCTGGAATCCTTCTTGCACTTATAGTTGGTGTGGTGCGTGTGTTGTTGGGTTTGCTGAACGCGGGTGTTCTGGCTTACCTCATGTCACAGCCAGTGTTGTTGGGGTTCTCGTCCGCAGCGGCGATTCTCATTGTGGCGTCACAGGTTGAAGTCGTACTTGGGCTGCAACAAACCGGAGGGCCTCTGCTTGGCCGAGCGGTTTCGGGGCTGTGTTTGCGAACTGCGGATTGGAACGCTACCGCAATAGTCGTCTCAGGTATCGCAGCGGCAGCCGTGGTGTTGGGCAAACGGATTCACCGTTTGTTCCCGGCAATTCTGATCGTTGTTGTTGTGGCCGTGGTGGTGAACCGATTCTTCTTGCTGGAAGTGGAAACGGTTGGAACCATTCCCGAAGGCCTGCCGCGGCTGGCCTTTCGACTGCCGTGGGAATCAATTACGACGCTGCTGATTCCTGGTATCGTGATTGCAGTTGTCGGATTTGCTGAACCCGCCGCAATCGCGCGAACACTTGCTGCGCAGGATCGTCAGGCTTGGAACCCGGACCGCGAGTTTCTGAGTCAGGGAGTTGCGAACATTGGTTCTGCGTTGGTTGGTTCGTTTCCCGTTGGTGGTTCGTTCTCTCGCAGTGCTGTTGCCAAACTCGCCGGCGCGCAGACTCGGTTTACGGGTTTGATTGGCGGCATCATCGTGTTCGCGTTTCTGCCGTTTGCGTCGCTGTTGGAATCGCTACCTCGCGCAGTTTTGGGAGCCATCGTGATTGTGGCGACGGTTCGACTCATCCGACTGCGAGCGTTGTTTCGGATGATTCGAATTACGTGGGGACAATCGTTTGTTGCGTGGGCAACGTTTTGCACAACGTTGATCTTCTCGCCGCGCGTTGATCTTGGTCTGATTGTCGGCGTGGTGCTGGCCGTTGCGATACACCTTCGACGCGAATCAAGAATTCGGCTTGAGAGTGAACTGAAAGACGGAACCCTCCAATTGGTTCCATCCGGCGTTCTCTACTTCGGTTCAGCACCTGGACTCAGTGACGTCTTGATTGATCAACTGGCCGTCCACGACAACGAATCGATCGAACGGGTCGTCGTGAATTTGTCTGAACTTGGTCGTGTCGACTACACCGGTGTGTTGGAACTGAAAGCTTTCTTAGACGACTGCGAGGCAGCCGATTTGAAAGCCGGGTTCACCGACATTCCAGACCACGCTGTTGGGTCTCTCAAACGGGCACTGGAAGAAGACTTCGATCGGTACTGGATCCGAGAGGCAAAGTAACCTCCCATCATCGTGTTCATTCAGTGGACTCGATCGGCTGTTCCTTCTTCGCTTCCACCGTGACCAGCACCTCACGCCCGTAGTAATCGCGGCGGAATTCGTAGCCGAACTTCTTGAACTCAAGGTCTTGCAAGTAGACGTAGGCGAGTACCTTGACGATCGTCAGCAGCCCAAGAATCGCCAGCATGAGCATTGATAAATCGCGAAGTGGTCTGTCTTGAATAATGAACGCCAACGCGCTGCCGATCGCGGCGGGGTGAACCGCATCGGTCAGTCTCATCAGCACGACCGGTATCGCCACCGCCATCGCGCATTGCAGTGGAATTGGCAGCCATGCGTTTTGATGAATTGGAGTGAGAGCGATGCAGACAACCGCCGCAATCACATAGGCGGTGACAATGCTTCGCAGGCTGTTGGTTTTGGCCAGTGGAGCGAACACGACTGCGGCAGCAGACGAACCAAGGCAGGCAAACAAAAGCACGTCTCCGGCTTCCAATCCTTGCACCATCCAAGCCACCAGGGCGACGGACGCACCGGCAATCACGCCGTTGAACAAAGCCGACAAGAGGCGGTTTTCCCGTTCAATCCGGAAGAACGACTCTTCGATGTCGCGGGCGAGTTTGGTAAGCGGCTTCGCAAAAACGTGTCTATCGTCCGGCATTTTTTAGGCCTTAAGGTCTGTCCGTCACTAAAGGATGCGTTGAGATAGTGAGATTCTGGTCATTCCGCAAGAAATCGGCGTTTTGACACTGGGAGCCAGCCGAAAACCAATAGAATTGGTGAAGATCCTGTTTGGATCTGAATGCCGAACTACACACACGATGAGAGTGCATTCGGTTCGGACTAATTTTTCCTCACTGACCTAAGGAGGTCGCAACATGATTCGATTTATCATGGGGCTGTCTCTCGCATGTTTGATTGCCGGTTGTGGCGAACCCGCCGCAGAAACCGACACGAAGACAGATGAGACGAAAGACGCCTCGGTCACAACTCCTGCTACGGACACTGCCGTAGCGACGAGTGACCACACCGACGCTGCTGAAGAAAATCACGCTACTGAAGACAAGCCGGCTGCTGCAGCCGCACCAACGCTGATGACCGTGAAGTTCAAAGTTCCGGGCATGAGCTGACCATCTAGCTGAACAGGCATTGTCAAAAGGGCACTTGCCGATCTACCGGGTGTAGATTCCGTTACAGCTGATTTTAAATCCAGAATTGCAACCGTTAAGGCCACGGAAGAATTTGATTCGGCTAAAGCCGTGGAAGCAATCATTGCATCGGACAAGCGTTTCAAAGACGCAGAAGTCCTTCCATAGCGACTGCTGAAGACTAAGCACTCTCATCGAGGCTGCCTCAGGAAACTGAGGCAGCTTTTTTTACGCGTTCAGGTTTTGACGCGAACCTTTTTGTAGGGTCGTTATCGTACCTGACTGGACCACACTCGAGGGGCGAGACCGTCAAGTGCGGATTCTACACAGTCAGAACGTGGTTCGTTGGAGAAGCAGCTTCATGGATATTCGAGAATACAACCGCGATGCCTGGAACACGCAGGTTCGAAATAAGAACCAGTGGACGGTTCCGGTTAGTGCTGAAGAGATCGCAGAGGCTCGGGAGGGAAGGTTCTCCATTGTACTCACGCCTAAAAAACCCGTGCCGATGGATTGGTTCGGCGAACTGAAAGGGGCTGACGTCCTGTGTCTTGCCAGCGGTGGCGGACAGCAAGGGCCAATTCTCGCGGCCGCCGGAGCGAACGTGACGGTCTTCGACAATTCCCCCGGTCAACTTGCGCAGGATCGGGCTGTTGCTGAACGCGAGAGTCTGGATATCAAGACGGTCGAAGGCGACATGCGAGATCTTAGTTGCTTTGCTGACGAGTCGTTCGATCTGATTTTCCATCCGTGTTCCAACACGTTCGTTCCTGATATTCAACCTGTTTGGAACGAAGCCGCCCGAGTGCTCAAGACCGGTGGTGTTCTACTGGCCGGTTTCGTCAACCCAATTCTGTTTGTGTTCGACTACGACGAGATGAAGAAGGGCAACCTCAAGGTTCGCCACAAGATTCCGTACTCCGATCTGACCGATATCAGCGAAGAAGAACGCCAGCAGTTAATCGATGAAGGCGAACCGCTTTGTTTCGGCCACACGCTGGAAGACCAAATCGGCGGACAGGCCAAGGCAGGTTTAGCGATCACCGGTTTCTTCGAAGACAAATGGCTGGACGACACCGAAGGCGCGGCGATTTCGGAATACCTACCTGCGTTCATTGGAACACGCAGTCAAAAGCTCTAAATCGTCGTCGGCCCGCGGGCTAAGCGTGCAACTGCTTTTTGTAGAGCACTCGCTAATCGACGCTGTCCGCCTGAGAACGGTGTTCAAGTCAAAGAGCTGTATCGTTTCGTCTCTGCTTCAGAGGATCCACTGCATTGTGTGGGCTGGGCTGTCAGAATCTCAGGACTGACAGCTACTTGCGGGGCGATCGAATGCGACTACTCACTGGGCTTTGTTTCATTGTCCTGTCGTTACCTGCCGATCAGATTGCAGCCAACGATCGCCCCAACGTCGTCATACTGTTGGCCGATGATCTTGGTTCGAAAGACATCGGTTGCTACGGCGGGCCAGTGAAGACGCCAGTGCTTGATCGGCTGGCATCCGAAGGAGTTCGGTTCACGCATTTCTATTCTGGCGCTGCGGTGTGTTCGCCCGCTCGAGCTGCTTTGCTGACCGGACGGCAGCATATGCGAACCGGTGTGTACACGGTCATTCAGGACCACATGCACGACATGCATTTGCTGAATCGCGAGGTAACAATTGCTGAGCATCTCAAATCGAACGGTTATCAAACCGTGCATGTTGGCAAGTGGCATCTTGGTACGCCATTTCGCGGCCGGAAGAAACCTTGGATTGACGAACATGGTTTTGACCACTGGTTCGCCACGGACCTGAACGCCGCGCCGTCGCATCGGAATCCGGTGAACTTCTGGCGGAACCGAAAGCGTGTTGGCAAGCTCGAAGGCTACGCATGCCAAATCGTCGTTGATGAAGCAATCAGTTGGCTTGATACAAAACGTGATGCAAAGAAGCCGTTCTTCCTCAACGTTTGGTTCCACGAACCGCACGCCCCGCTGGCCGCTCCGCCCGAAATTGTTTCGCAGTACGGCGAACCGAACGATCCCGCCGCGATCTATTCCGCAACCATCGATAACACCGACCGGGCGATTGGCCGATTGGTGAAGAAGCTGGAAGATATTGGTCAGCTT
This sequence comes from Planctomycetaceae bacterium, assembly GCA_045105495.1. GTDB lineage: Bacteria > Planctomycetota > Planctomycetia > Planctomycetales > Planctomycetaceae > CAYNWT01. The sequence continues at coordinate 7,348 of JBGCDN010000529.1, read as the reverse complement.
GACGACACGATTATCTTCTACACTTCCGACCATGGCAGTTATCGTCCCGAGCGCAACGGTGGACTAACCGGCAACAAAGGCTCTCTGTTCGAAGGTGGTATCCGTACGCCTGGCATCTTCTTCTGGCCCAACGGAATCAAACGTGGCCAAACTGAACCAACACCCGGCGCGGCGATTGATTTGTTGCCAACGTTGTGTGGCCTTACCGGTATCGATCTTCCACAAAATGTGAAGCTGGATGGAACTGATCTCTCGCCGGTGCTACTTCGTAGTGGAAGTCTTCAAGACGTTCGGCCAAAAGCGAGGCCGGTGGGAACGGTCAAACGTATCAACCCACTCGCATGGATCTCACCCACCGCCCAACCCGCACTCGTCATTCGCGACAACCGGTTTGCTCTCGTTGCTCGTCGCGGAATGGAGTACCCCAAAGATCAGAAGAAGATCGCCGAGATTATGGCGGCCATGGAAAGAATCATTGCCGAAGAACTCGATCTCGATCGCAAACTCACACGGTCTGAACTTTGGCAGAAATGCTACAACTTCGAATGCAACCGCAGCGACTGGCGAAAGCTCCGCAGTCAATTTGTGACTCTCAACTCGTTCCAGGAAGCGTGGTGTCCGCTCATCAAATCCGGTTCAGGCGGGTTGAAGGGCCTCACTCTTTATGACCTGAAGAACGATCCGAACCAAAAACAAAACGTCGCCAATCGGTTCCCTCTGCAATTCGAAAAACTCAAAGAGCGGGCTGTCGCTTTGCATCGGGAGGTACTGGATGAAGCTGTTGATTGGAGTGATCCAGACAGCGTCGCTACTGCCCGCCGCGAAACGTCGATTGAAAAAGCGATGGCAGTCCATCGACTCACATCGAAAAATCGCTCGATCTACGATGCGTTCGCCTACGTGAATCGGCTTCCTGAAGAACCGTTCTCTGATGAATCTGCTGAAGACTTCGCTGCACGCGTTTCCAGCCGGCTTGCCAATCAGGAAGGCCGAATCCTTCTAAAAGTTCCACCCGGCATGACCGCGCGAGCGTTCAATGGGTACCGAATCTTCATGCAGTTCCAGGGCGATTCCGCCGTGGGTAATTGCGTCGCATGCCACACGCCACAAAGTTTCACGGATGGAAAACGACATATCGTTTCTCCCGATGGCCTACCGAAGCGAACGCCGTCTCTTCGGAATCTGAACGACGTTGATCTGACTGCTGTGATTAAGACCAAGCTGGCGATTGCGAAGAAGAAGCAATCGGTGACAGCGCCTGACGTGAGTGCCGCCTACGACTCAATCAGATTGAACGACCAGAACACTGCGGACCTCGTCGAGTTCCTCAACCTACTCAGAGACGGCCCGAACAAGAAGTTCCGGGAACTGATTCTGCAATCCAAAGTGATGGACATCACCCCGTAGCGGAAGTCGTCAAGACTTCCGGCTATCGGTGCGCAATGCTTCGTGGTGTCAACGGGATTGCTTTCCCTCAAAACGTACGTTGTTCAATGCCGCCGAAAGAACAGGACACCGTTTTGAGTCATCCGCACAGGCCGAAAGTCTTGACGACTTCCGCTACCGACGTTTGACACAAATCAATACACACTCGTCGATCACAGATACATGCGACTGATTATACTGCTCCTATAAAGACATGTTGGAGTCAATCATGCATCGATCGTTCATCGCTCTGTTTGTCCTCGTAAGCGTCACCCCCGCCCACGCAGAAACCATTCGCGGCCATGTGGTCGATCAGTCTGGCAAGCCAGTCGAAGGCGTGATGGTTTCGGCAATCGATGACGAACAGCGCAAGTGGGTTTCTGTCTTCTCGCAGAACGATGGTGCATTCGAAATCGAAGGATTGCGGAACGTCAAACACAACGTTCGCACCCGGCTAATGGGACTAGCTGACGAATGGGTCAGCGATGTTGCAGCAGGCACAAGTGACCTCGAAATCAAAACACGCTCAGCCGACGGCGAAGAACTTGAGATGCAGCGACCGGCCAGTAGTGCGTTCAGCATGCTGAAGTTCGACGACCCGCGAGACAAGCTGAATTTCAAGATGATGTGTTCGTACTGTCATCAGGTTGGATCGATGGGTTTCAGACGTCCCGAAGAACCGGTCGACTGGGAAACAATGATCCGCCGCATGGATGGCTTTGGTGGCCTGTACCCGCACACGCAGGACACAATCGTCGAACGACTGCGCAACACCTACAGCGATGCGGCTGTCGCGAAGTGGGCAGAGTTCGAACCGCCTCCAGCACCCACAGGAGCAGCCGCCGCTGCGAAGATCACGATGTGGGAAATGGATAAGCCGCTGCACGGTTCATTCCACGACCTGGAGATTGGTCGCGACGGTCGCGTCTACGCAGTCAACATCAGCCGCGGCCGCATGATTGCGCTCGATACAGAAACCGGAAAGCAATCCGTTTACAAGTTTCCTCGCGGTACCCACGGACCACACTCGATCGAATCTGCCAACGACGGCAGCCTCTGGACGACGATGTGTGCCAGCGGACAGATGGTGCGCTTCGACATCGAAACATCCAAATGGGAAACATACAGCAGCGCCGAAGCCCCTCGAAAACGTGGCAACTATCCACATACGCTTCGCATCAATCCAAAGGATCCGGAAGGGCTTATTTGGTATACCGACGCCGGTTCCAATTCGGTGTTCTCGCTGCATCCAACAAATCACAAAGTCAAAGAGTACAAGCTGCTGAGTGCGGGTCAGGCAATGGGTGCTGGACGAGGCGAATCACGCGGCATCACGCCATACGGTGTCGATTACTCACCAGTCGATGGCACGATTTGGTATTCGAAGCTGAACGGGAACCGCATTGGACGCATCGATCCGAACTCGGCCGATGGCGACATTAAGGAATGGAACCCACCGTTTCGCGGTCCGCGGCGTTTGCATATCGCACCAGACGGGAACGTTTGGGTGCCTGGCTTTGGCTCGGGCGTATTCGGCAAGTTCGACCCGCGCGGTGAGTACTGGACGGTGTATGAATTGCCTGACGCTGAGAACCAGATTCCATACGCGTTGAATGTCGATAAGGACGGTATCGTCTGGATTTGTGGAACTCACAACGACACGATCAATCGGTTCGATCCGACGACAGAAACGCTGGTCGAGTACCGACTTCCTACCCGCGTGTCGTACACACGCGAGATTGAATTCGGTGACGACGGCAGTGTCTGGACGAGTACGTCGGGGCCAGCTCGCCATATGGAACGCGGCGTTGGATCTGTGATTCGAATTGAACTCCCGAAAGACCTGCCAACCGGTGGCGGCATTAGGTTGGAACCGAAGAGCTACCCCGGCAACCACGATGTCGGCAATCTCGCAGCGTCAAAAAAGAAGAAGCGATCTGGCAACGCTGCACTACTCGCGAAGATCGACAAAACAGCGATGCCCAAGGCCTACGCGACGATGCCACACCAAAAGTACGTCGACCAGCGTCTGGCCGGCATGCCGCGTCACAAACGCAATCGCGCGGGCCAACTTTGGCACGAGTTCCGAACCAACAATCCAGACCGTCGCAATGAAGGTCAGTTGTACGTTCGCATCATCGAATACGTCGCCGAGAACGACTTCGCCGCCAAACGGCGATTAGTGAAGAAGTGGCAACACCACTGGTTCGGCGATGCCCCAAATCGTCTTGGCAAACGCAACCTCGAACGGGGTAAACGAATCTTTAACGAAGCAACATGTAGCCGTTGTCACAACATCGATTCGACCGGCGAAAAGAAACTCGGCCCGAACCTGGCTGACATCACCAAACGTCACCGCGGCGCGAAGTTGCTAACGCAAATCGTGAAACCCTCTGCAGAGATTCACAAGGAGTTCCAAACTCAAATGATTCTCGACGACGATGGTCGTATGCGAACCGGCCTCGTCATCAAAGAAACCGACGATGAAGTCCACATGCTGTTGAATCTCCTCAAGCCGGACAAGGTCGAGAAGATCGCAAAGGATTCCATCGAAGAACGTAAAGTCGCCGACATCTCGACGATGCCCACAGGGTTGCTCGACACGTACACCCAGGAAGAAATTTTCGACTTGCTGGCGTACCTGCAGAACAACCAGTAACGAAAGTCGTTGAGAATCCTCAGCGGGCATAGAAAACGGGATAGCGGAAGTCGTCAAGACTTTCGGCGGGACCACGTGTAAATGGCCGAAACTCTTGACGAGTTCCGCTACGGGGGAGACGAGTATTTCGGATCCACGCGTCGATAACATTCAGTTCGCTTCAGGAACAACATAGTACGCCAGATCTCGTCCCAGCCATTCTCAGTAAACAGCCCTAGCCGAGCCGCGCCCGGCAATAAACAGCCGGTAGACGGATACGACGCGAATGCATCAACAGCCACCAACTGACCGCGTTCCGGGTTACGAGCAATGTAGTCGATCATTGTCTCAATCGCATCGCGATCCAGTTCGTCATTCCTTAGGACGTGGTCGAACGACTGTCGCTGCAGTCGAAATCCGACTTTGTCAAGAACCGCATTCAAGTCGCGACGGAATGACTTCATCCCTGAAAGTTGATCAGACGATGCCGCAAGTCCAGCCCAAAGCAAATGTATGTGGTCGGGCATCAGGCAATAGATTGGACACGCCAGCTGATAGCGAAACATGGCGTGGGTCAACAGCTCGCGAAACTTGTAAAGCAATTTGGCGTCAAGCCAACCGGTTCGTCGCCCCTTCATTGTCAACGTCCAGTGAATCCAAGCATGGCTCCGGTAATACTCTGGTGACAGGCGATTTAGGCGTTGCTTGTGCTCCATCGTCCGATCGTAGCGAAATTCGCCGAGACTATCCGCATCGAAGTGGAAGGGCACTTCAGCGCTGTCTCCGCGTATTGGCCGAACGTCCTGACGACTTGCGCTACATATTGGTTCTGATGTTCTTCGTCGTTCCCGTTGCCGCCGACGAACTCGACCGAACGCGCATCGCGCCGTTGTTGGAAGCATCGTGTATTGGTTGTCACGATGAGAATACGGACACGCGGTTGGACCTGACTTCGCTTTCCAATGATCTTTCCAGTGTCGACACATTCCGCACATGGGAGAAGATATTTGACCGCGTCGATCGAGGTGAAATGCCGCCGCAGTCGGAACCGAAACCAGATCAGCAGCAACGAAACGCGACGTTGAACTCGCTGCGAACTCAGCTTCATGCAGCGAGTCTGAATAAACAGATCACGGCTGGGCGTGTTCCCTCGCGGCGCCTGTCCAGAGCCGAGTACGAACATACGCTACACGACCTGCTGGGTATTGGCGGCAGCCTTGCGAGATACCTTCCGCCTGAGAACGAATCTGGTTCCTTCGATGTCATCGCAGCGAAGCAGGACATGTCCAGCGTACATGTTCGAGGCTTCCTCACCGCTGCGAATCATGCTCTCGATGAGGCCATTCAACTCGGCCCAAAACCAAACATGAAGCCAAGGATGCTCGACTACTTCAATTCAAAATACTTCAACATGTGGATCGACCGACCCGTTCGGCGCGGTGGCGGTACTGTGTTTAAGACTGACAAGGACATCGTCACGTTTCGCGGAGCCAACTACGTTCTGCGATCAGACGTCAACGGGTTTCGCCCGCCTGTTGCAGGTCGTTACCGCATCACCGTGAAAGGGGCAGCACATCAACCACATTCGTCGGTCACGATGAGCCTCAAGCGACAAAACGACGCGCAGGGTGAAAGCGAGTTGTTTGCCGCGTGGGACGTTGGCAGGAAGTTTCGCGAGGTTGAAACGATCAAGTACCTTCGCCCTGACGACTACATCTACGCGAGCGCAGATGAGCTGGATCCTTCTCCTGACGGCAAAACTATTTACGGAAGTCAGCCGGCCAGCGAGTTCCGAGGCGAAGGTGTGAAGGTCCGACGTGTCATGATCGAGGGTCCGTTGGAATCCGATTGGCCACCGATGCGAACACGAAATCTGATGAGCGGGGTCGAGTGGAAATGGATACCCGGAAAGAGCCATGATTGGCGAAAATACCGTGACCGAGCAGAAGCGCGCGATGATCTGGGATACGCACCCGCGCAGGATGCCCCTGCTGAACTCGCTCACACCGTCATCTCCAACTTCGCGACGCGCGCTTTCCTCCGCAAGGTCACCAATGAAGAAGTTGAAGCACTAATTGCACTCGGTAAACCATTACTCGAAGAGAACAACCAGTTTGTTCCGTTCGTCCGAGTTCCACTGCGAACAATCCTTGTGTCACCGGAATTCGTGTTCCTTTCTGGCGAACCCGGCCCGCTACACGGCGCCGATCTCGCGCGGCGGTTGTCGTACTTCTTGTGGCGAAGTATGCCCGACGACGAGTTACTACAACTGGGGACGGATGGGAAACTGGCGGACGAGAAAACGCTGATTTCTCAGGTCGATCGCATGTTGACCAGCCCGAAAGCTGATCGATTCGTCCACGAATTCCTTGGCCAATGGCTGGACCTCGATCGCATCGACGCGACAACTCCGGACACGTATCTCTATCCCGAATACGACGATGTTCTGCGTGCGGCGATGCTTGCTGAGACCCGTGAGTTCTTCGCGCATTTGATCGATGAGAACCTGCCAGCGTCCAACCTGATCGATTCTGATTTCACGTTTCTGAACCGTCGTCTTGCTGAGCACTACAACATCGATGACGTTAAGGGCGAACGCGTTCGAAAGGTCCAACTCGAACCCGGTAGCGTTCGCGGAGGTATTCTCACACACGCGTCGATTGCTAAAGTGACGGCGAACGGAACCGTCACCACGCCGGTCAAACGGGGTAGCTTTGTGCTGACGAAATTACTGGGCACACCACCGAACCCACCACCACCTGGCGTCGGTGCAATTGAACCCGACACGCGCGCGGCGACAACGATTCGTGAGACATTAGAGAAGCATAAGTCCATCGAGACATGCGCCAGTTGTCATCATCAGATCGACCCGCCCGGCTTCGCGATGGAGTCATTCGATCCGGTCGGCATCTTCCGAACACGCTACCGCAACAGCAAAGGTGTGCGCCGAACCGCCCCACCCGGACTACGCTTCGCCCGCAAAGACTACACGCTCGGACGACCGGTTGATGCGTCCGGCACAACGGCCGACGGCACGAAGTTCAAAGGCATCCGCGACTACAAAGCAACGCTAATGAAATCGAAAGAGCAAGTGGCCAGAAACGTTCTTTCACAGCTCATTGCATTCTCAACAGGCGCGGAGATCCAGTTTGGTGAGCGAGAAGAAGTTGAGCGCATCCTGCGAGAAACGAAAGCCGACGGGTTTCCACTACGAAGTCTAATCCATCAAGTCGTTACCAGCCGAATGTTCAAAAACCGCTAGGAAGCGTTCCGCTTCAATATGTG
>JBGCDN010000528.1:0-2975 GCA_045105495.1 Planctomycetaceae bacterium | reverse complement strand
AGGTCGCTTGGTACAACGCAGCAGCAGACGAACATATCCTGAATCCCACTGGTCCGTGTAACGACATCGTTGCGTTCAACGAATGTGCGTACTACACGGACCCGGACAACAAGCGGGTTTGGCTTATCAATGGCGACGGTTTGAAGGTTGTCGACGAGGGCATCACGTTTCCTAACGGGATCATCGTGTCAGCTGATCACTCGCTGCTACTGGTCGCCGACTCGCACAGTCGTTGGATCTATTCGTTCCAAATTCAGCCAGATGGAACGCTCAAACACAAGCAGAAGTACGGATACCTTCACGTGCCCGACGACGACAGTCTCGACAGCGGCGCGGATGGGATGACGGTTGACGATCAGGGATTCACCTACGTCGCAACGCGGCTCGGTTTGCAGGTGCTTGACCAGCTTGGCCGAGTTCACTTCATCATGCGAAAGCCACAGGACAAGAAACTCTCCAATGTTGTATTTGGCGGGAAGGATCTTGACACGCTGTTCGTGACGTGTGGTGACAAAGTCTACAAACGCAAGGTGAACCGGAAGGGCGTGGTTCCCTGGAACGGGCCGGTCAAATTGCCACGCCCCGGCCTGTAGACGCCAGTCGTCTGTGAGATCCTCAACGTGCTCTGCAGTCGACCAGTTATCGACTGGGTGCGCGGAGGTTGTGAGAGTTGTGATTGAACAAGCCTTGTGTCATCCTCAAATATGCCACTCTTAAACCGTTTACTCCCGATAGTTGGAGATGAATCGATGAGAAGAATCGGAGCACTGCTCACGTTGTTGCTTGTTTGCTGTTCAGTTCATGCTGACGAAACGTGGGGGCTGAAGCCTGGGAAGGTCGAACTGAAGTCGGCGTCGGTGCTTGCCTTCGGCCCGAACGATGTTCTGTTCGTTGGCGATACGAAAGCCGCGACGATCTTTGCGATCGCGACTGGTGATACAGACGGCGATCCAGCATCGTCGAAGTTCGACAACAAGAACATCCAGTCAAACCTTGACGACATGTTTGGTAGCAAGACAAAGGTCAACGACCTTGTCGTGAACCCGAAGACCGGAAACCTTTTCCTGGCTTGTGAAGCTGACGGGAAAGCGATGATCGTTCATGTGACCGACGGTGGTCGCAAGATGAATCAGTTGAGTCTTGCAGATATGAAGTTTTCTAAGGCCGTCTTGAAGAACGCACCGGAAGACAAAGCGTCTGGCCGCCGCCGTCGGAACCCGCGGAACGATTCGATTACGGACCTGGCGTTCTATGAAGGCAAAGTTTTGGTGTCTGGCCTGCGTTCGTTAGGTTCAGCCTCGTCAGTTCGAGAAATTGACTTTCCGTTCTTTAAGGCCGATCAGGGCATTGGAGTTCAGATTTACCATGCCGCTCATGGTCGCGACGAAGACACCGCTGCTATGCGGACATTCGTCCCGCTGACAATCGATGGTGAACCAACTCTCCTGGCCGCCTATGTCTGCACTCCGCTGGTTAAGATTCCTCTGAAGGAACTGAAATCTGCTGGCGAAAAGGTCACGGGAACGACCGTTGCTGAACTGGGCAATCGGAACCGACCGCTGGACATGATCACGTACCAAAAAGACGGCGACGATTACTTGCTACTCAGCAACAGTGCTCGCGGCGTCATGAAGATTCCGACTGACGGCTTGAAAGAGAACGCTGGCCTGTCGAAACGCGTCAGCGGCGGTGGTACAGCTGGACAACCCTTCGAAACCATCAAAGCGTTTGAGGGTGTTGTGCAAATGGCCAAGCTCAATGAGACGCACGCTGTCTTGCTGGTCAAGAAAGGCGACGGCCCGGTCGCTTTGACCACGGTTGAACTGCCGTAGTTGAACTTGATTTTCTGTCGAAACGAAAGCCTTGGTTTCCTCGCGAAGCCAAGGCTTTTTTAGCCGCGCCTAATCTCAGGATTCGGGTTCACCGAAATCGACACCGTTCCAGGTCTCATCAGGCTCACCGATATCGACGAAGTTGCCGCAGTGTGGGCAGTTCTCAGTATTGCCACGAAGCGAGGCCGGGAAGTTGGTCGTCTTGCCACATGCATCGCAGACAACAGGTATGTTTCCGTTGATGGCAGTTGCTTGATCCCGTGCGGACTTGGTGGCTTCGAATTCAATGAGGAACTCGTGACCGCGTTCGAGATTCTGTTTGCTTACCCAGAGCTTTGGGCGATGCAAAGTTGTCCGGCCCCACAACGACTCGCCGACAAGAGAATTATCGACGATGACGTGTGATTGAATGTCGCGCTCGGCGAGAAAATGCTGTAGCAGCGTTGCTTCTATGTTGGACTCGGCAATGTAGCCAACAACCGGTTCTTCGATTTCCATCGTCAGTCAATCCGCGGGTGCAGGTTTACTCAGTGGCGTTCGCCTGTAGGTTTTCAAGGTCGGCGAATTCCAGCGTCGACATATGGGTGGCTTGCAGGCAGACCTTCGGAGCCTTGCCTGCTTCGAACGCTTGTTGCCATCGTTGAGCACACAGGCACCAGCGATCGCCCGCTTTGAGGCCGGGGAACGAGTATTGCGGCATCGGAGTGCTCAGGTCGTTTCCAGCTGCCTTTGAGAACTCAAGAAAGTCGTTGGTCATGACGCAGCAGACAGTATGAATGCCGTAGTCAGTGCCACCGGTATTGCAGCAGCCGTCTCGGTAGAAACCAGTCAGTGGATCCATGCTGCAGGTTTCAAGTTCTCCACCAAGGACATTTCTAGCTGTACTCATTTCTCAACCGTTTCGTCCGAACCAAGTAACGTCGAGATGAGTCTGACAAGTCCCCCAACCAACAGCAACGGAACGGCAACGTCCCGTTGCATCGGTGTGCGGCAGCGATGTTGGACGGTGAACTCGGACAGAGAGTCGCCGCATGGGCGGTTCTGCTGGCACGGGTGATAGTTCGTTCGAAAGTACGCGCCTTGAATAAAGGACCTGAGTCTGATTCTCGAACATTCGCAAAGAAGAAACCCTCTCGCTCGCGG
>JBGCDN010000527.1:0-10025 GCA_045105495.1 Planctomycetaceae bacterium | reverse complement strand
GTCCGACTGCCAGACGCGAAGTCTTGTCTGCCATCCCGAAACATGCGAGGAGCTTCAGCTTGCCGCGATACGACATTGCTAGCGAGACGCCTGGCAAGTCGAACTTCGATCGGAACTTTGCCCCGAGTTCCGCGATGCGTTTCTTTTCCGGACCGGTGACTCCCTGAATGAACGACGGGCTGGCTTGGGTGGGTACACGTGGCGACAGGAGTGCGGTCGCTGTTGCAAGGAACGTTCGACGGTTTGTCAATGGTGCGTTCACGCTGTTACCTCGTGCGGCAGCGGCTCGCCCTTCAATCCGGCGAGTAAGTTACCCGCGGCAACTGTTGCCATCCCGTTGCGACTATTTGTCGTCCCACTTCCGATGTGCGGCGCGATGATGCAATTTGGTAGCTGCAGTAATGGGTCGTTCAATGCAATTGGTTCCGGATCGGTGACATCGATTCCAGCAGCGAAGATTTCGCCCGAAGCCAATGCGTTGTGCAGTGCAGCTTGATCATGAACCGGTCCACGGGCAGTGTTTACGAAGACAGAGGTTGGCTTCATTCTGCGAAATGCGTCAGCGTTGAATAGCTGATGTGTCTCATCAGTGAGCGCGGTGTGGACCGAGACAAAGTCAGATTCGGTGAGAAGTTCGTCGAAGTCGACGCGCGTCGCATTCAGGCTGTCTTCTGCTTCTGGCTTGGGACTGCGACTGGTATAGAGAATCCGCATGTTCCATCCACCAAAGCACCGTCGAGCCATGGCCTGACCGATTCGCCCCATGCCAACAATTCCCAGCGTCTTTCCGTTGAGATCCTGGCCGATATGGCCAAGCGGATCCCATGTCTTCCATTTCCCATCGTCAATGAACTGCCGAGCGTCGTGCAGGCAACGGGCTGCTGCGATCATCAGAGCGAAGGCGATGTCAGCGGTCGCTTCCGTGAGAACCCCGGGAGTGTTGCCAACGACGATGCCCCGACGAGCGGCCTCGGCGACGTCAATGTTGTTGTAGCCGACAGCGAAGTTGCTAATGACCTTCAGTTCGTCGCCCGCAGCGTCCATGACTTCGGCGTCAATTCGGTCGGTCAGCAGCGCCAGGATTCCTGAGCATCCGGCGACTCGTTTGAGCAGTTCTTGTCCAGGCGGAGGCAGTTCGTCCTGCCATACGTCGGCCTCGCACGCTGCCAGAATTGGTTCCAATCCGGCAATCGGAATGCGACGCGCGATGAAGACTCGTGGTTTTGTCATTGAAATTGCCTGCTCGATTCGTCCTGGAAAGGAGTTCGGTTCTCGAGCGCCATTGCGGCTCTTGAGTTGAACTTTCCCAAAGCACTACTGTTCCTTCAATTCGACCCTATAATCGGGCCTGAAGAAACATCCGCAATGGACCTATCGATAATGCTTCGCTCCACATTCATTCTACTGATCGCCGCGGCCCCCGTTTTCGCTCAGTCGCCGGATGAACCTAAGTTCAACGCTGCTGAAGCTGCCAAGCGAGAGTCAGCACTCGTAAGTCGAACTCGACAATTGACGTTCGAAGGTCGTCGGGCTGGCGAAGGGTATTTCGATTCAACAGGCTCGCGAATTGTCTTCCAGAGTGAACGACAGGCCGACAACCCGTTCTATCAGATCTACTTGATGGATCTTGATACGGGCGACACCGATCGAGTTTCCCCAGGAACTGGAAAGACAACTTGCGCTTGGATTCATCCGACGGCGAATCGGGTTCTCTTCGCATCGACACACGGTGATGCGGAATCGGTTCAAAAGCAAAAGGCAGAGCTTGAATTTAGGGCATCTGGTAAGGAACGCCGTTACAGCTGGGATTACGACGAGAACTACGACATTTACGACTTCGACATCGCGGCCAAGAAGTACGTCAACCTGACGAAGGTTCGCGGGTACGACGCGGAAGGCTCGTGGTCACCAGATGGAAAGTTGATTGCGTTCGCGTCCAACCGAAACGCGTATTCGAAGGCATTGAGTGCTGAAGATAAGAAGAAGTTTGAAGTCGACCCGGCGTGGGCGATGGATATCTTCGTCATGAACGCAGACGGTTCTGATGTTCGTCAGCTGACGAATGTTCCGGGATACGACGGTGGCCCGTTCTTTTCAGCGGATGGAAAGAAGATCTGCTGGCGACGGTTCTCTGAAAACGGTCTCACTGCCGAAATCATGACGATGAACATCGATGGTTCAGACCAAAAACAACTCACCAAGATCAATGCAATGTCGTGGGCCCCGTACTTCCACCCGACTGGTGAGTACCTGATCTTCACAACAAACCGACATGGTTTTGGCAACTTCGAACTCTACCTGGTTCGAGCTGACGGCGCTGGCGAACCTGTTCGGGTGACTTACACCGACAAGTTCGATGGCCTGCCTGCGTTTACCCCCGATGGGACGAAGCTGTCGTGGACGACTCAGCGAAGTTCGTCTGGGAACTCGCAGATTTTTCTTGCTGAGTGGAATCATAAAGCGGCTCGGCAGCTGCTGGGCTTGGATGGAACGGCCAAGCCGAAGAAGTCGATGGCGGCATTGGAGACGCGCCCGGAGTTCGCCCCGGCCGATGTGGTTCAGCATGTTGAGTATCTCTGCAAGCCAGAGCTCAACGGTCGCATGACAGGTACTGAAGGAGCGAAGATGGCCACCGACTACGTGGCCAACTACTTCGATGCACTTGGTTTGAAGCCCGCTGGTGACAAGAACGGATGGTTTCAGCCGTTTGAATTCGTCGCTGGGGCAAAGCTGGGAGAAAAGAACCAGCTGATTGCCAATGGTAAGAAGCTAAAGGTTGGCGAAGACTGGCAGCCACTTTCGTTTTCTGCGAACGGCGAAGTTGCCGAGGCAGGCGTTGTGTTTGGTGGCTACGGGTTGGTGGCACCGAAGAAGGGCGACCTCGAAGAGTATGATTCGTTCGTGCACCTGGACGTGAAGGACAAATGGGTCTTGGTTTTCCGGTTCCTTCCGGAGGATGTCAGCGACGCTATGCGTCAGCACTTATCCAAGCCCGATCCAATTCGGTTCAAGTCGATGTTGGCTCGCGATCGTGGTGCTCGCGGTTTGATTGTCGTGAGTGGCCCGACGTCGCAGGTGCGAAGCCAGTTGGTGCCGCTTCGTCACGATGGTGCATCAGGTTCAAGCCTGCCTGTCATTAGTGTGACCGACGCAGTGGCAGCGGCTTGGTTGAAGAACAACGGGAAGGACCTGACCGAACTTCAGAAGAAACTCGACACGGGGGCGCTAGCAATGGGTTTTGAGATTAAGGATCTCAAGATTTCTGGAGCGATGGATGTCCAGCAAGTGCGGTCGATGGGACGGAACGTCGTCGGTCGATTGCAGTTTGGAGATAAACCCAGCGCTCAGGCGGTTCTGATTGGTGCTCACGTTGACCACCTTGGCAAGGGGCCGGCGGCTTCTTCTCTGGCGAAAGGCGAAGAGCGAGGTGGAATTCACTACGGTGCCGACGACAATGCGTCTGGTGTTGCTGCGATGCTGGAAGTCGCTGAGTACTTCTCAGATAACCGGGTGAAGATGGCTGCAAAGGCAAAGCGAGACATCATTTTCGCTGCTTGGTCTGGTGAAGAACTTGGTTTGCTGGGATCGAAGTTTTACGTAGAAAACTACGAAGTACCGATGACCCACGGACACGGTAGTCATGGGCATTCGGCTCACGGTTCTCACGGTTCTCACGGTGCAGCATCAGCACACGGGGCGTCCGCCTCGGCTCACGGCGGTGCGAAAGCGGATCCCCACGCGGCACCTAAGAAGAGTGCTCATGGTTCTGATCCGCACTCAGCTGCAACGAAGGTAGATCCGCACGCTGCGGCCGCTGCTCATTCTGCCGGCGGTGCCAAGAAGAAGGCTCCACCGTTGACGGCGATGCAGATGCACGGTGCGTCGAAGACTCCCAACATCTATCCCTACATCGCCGCCTGCCTGAACATGGACATGGTTGGCCGGATGGAAGACAAGTTGGTGCTACAGGGGATTGGTTCTTCTGAAGCATGGCGTGGTGAAATCGAGCGACGAAATGCTGTTGTCGGGTTGAACCTGAAACTGCAGGAAGACTGCGATCTGCCAACAGACGCTAGTTCGTTCTACAAGGGCGGAGTGCCGATTCTCGCTGCGTTCACCGGTTCTCATAAGGACTACCACACACCACGCGATACTCCCAACAAGCTGAACTACGAAGGCGCCGCTCAGATTGCCAAGTTCATGGCATTGGTCGCTCGCGGGTTGGTTCTTCGAGAGGAAGCGATCGCTTACAAGGTTCACGAAACCAAAGCGACTGGTGACGGCACGAAGGCCAGTCTTCGTGCGACCCTTGGGACCGTGCCAGACTACGGCGATGACGTGAAGGGTGTTTTGATTGGTCCGCCAAGAAAAGGTTTTGCGGCGGCTAAGGCTGGTCTGAAAGCAGGTGATGTGATTGTGGAGCTCGCTGGTAAGAAGGTCGAAAATATTTACGACTACACTTACGCGATCGAGGCACTGAAGATCGGTCGTGAGACAACGATTGCTGTGACTCGAGACGGGAAGCGAATTGAGTTCAAGATCACACCGACTTCGCGAAACTAAGGCATCATGAAGCAAACTGGTTATTACTTTGCGGGCCGTCGGGTGCTTGCTCGATCGTTGTTTGTTCCCACTTACCTTTGGAACCGGTTGAACTCGGACGTACTAAAGCGAAGAAACTGGTGGGACCGAGTTGACGAGAATGTCATTGTTGGCGCGTTGCCGCACGCTCGTGACGTACCGCGATGGGGTGACGGTGTCACGGGTGTTGTGAACACGTGCGAAGAATATGGTGGTCCGACGCAGGCTTACGCGGCTGCAGATATTGAGCAGTTCCGCATGCCGACGATCGACTTCACACATCCGCACATTGACGACGTCGAGAACGCGGTTTCGTTTATCCGGAAGCACGCCGACGGTGGCGGAACCGTGTACGTGCATTGCAAAGCCGGGCGGGCTCGCAGCGCGACGGTTGCGTTGTGCTGGCTAATCGACGCGCGAGGAATGAAAGCAGCGGAAGCTCAGGCAACACTGCTTCCGCACCGCAGCCATGTTCACTCGACATTGCCTGCCAGACCGGTCGTCCAGGAGTTTGAACGCAGGCGTCGGCGAAAATAGATGTAGAAATTCGGAACCCTCGCACTTCACCAACCAGGCGCTCTAGCGAGGACTCATCGGCGAAATTACGTACTTTGCTGCAATTTCTGCCGACATGCAGCGGCTTCAGGGCGTAATCAAACCTGTGGGAGGGGTCTGTTTCAGCCGTTTCCGTTTGGTATGATTCCTGTTGCCGTGGTAACCGATTCAGACGGTAGATGGCATAACTGGGCGAAGCACAATGTCGATTGCAGAAGACACAAGAATGTCAGCAGCAGCGGAGATGACAAACGACTTCGAGTACACACCGATGAGCCCATTGGCACCGATCTCTGTGATCTTGTGCTTGCTGGGTCTAACGGCGTTTA
Organism: Planctomycetaceae bacterium; assembly: GCA_045105495.1. Lineage (GTDB taxonomy): Bacteria > Planctomycetota > Planctomycetia > Planctomycetales > Planctomycetaceae > CAYNWT01. Next base: position 4,560 of record JBGCDN010000527.1, on the reverse strand, counting down.
TGGGCTTCTATGGAATCTTCGTCGCACTGATCGCTTCGATGGTTTCCCTGGTGGCGGTTCGCAAGATCGGCGCGACTGAAGGAGAGCTTGGTGGGCTGGGAATGGCTCGAACGGCATTGGTCGTCTCCGGCCTGACCGTCGTTGCGTCTTCGGTCTTGTTGGTCATCGCGTATTCAACCGAGTGTCCGGAGGGATACGAACGACACAACTTCCCTCGAGAGATTTCGGATTACGAATTCATCTATCCTGGTGGCCAAAGACAGATTCCACCGGAAGTGGAACCGATCCTCAACAAGAAAGTCTTCATCAAAGGCTTCGTCTACCACACACGGACGACTCAAAATCAGCGCGAGTTCATCTTGTTGAAGGACCAGGGAGACTGTTGTTTCGGGGGCGATCCGGCTCCGCACGACATGATTCACATTAAGCTTTCGGAAGATCATGAATCGGTGAACTTCCCCATGCTGACCATGGTGTCTGTGGCTGGCGTGATTGAGGCAGACCCCACTGCTCCGCCCGGACAGGCGGTTTATGAAATGGAGGCCGACCAATGCGAGTATTCACGGACGTCATTCTAGAATCGCATCGGAACCTGTTCGTGCCGCGGATTGTGGGCGGATTGGTTCTCGTAGTTCTCACGGTGTGCACCATTGGCTGCAGTGGTGACGCAAACGGTGAGTATCAGAGCTTCAAGGATATTGAAGACGAAAAGGAACCAGCGACGGAGGTATCCGAACCTGTGGTTGCTGTTGATCCTGAATCGCAGCCTACCGACGCAGGTGAGCAACCAATTGCTTCCGAGCCTGATGTTGTTGAGTCCGTTCCCATTGATGACGGCAACGAGCGTGAACTTGCCTCGGATTCAGATGAGGCATCGTCTGCGGAAGAGCAAGCTAAGGTACTCTCTTCAGAGGACGAAAAGGTGGCGACCGCAACTCAGACTGAGCCAAAGACGATCGAACTCCTGGTCCCCGACAAGAGCTTCGTAAGAGACCGACAGACCAACGCGGTGCGAGTGAGTTACGACGATATCGACTTGCTTCGGGTCTTGAATATGGAACCCGTGCCTGCCAATGCTGATGAGTACTTTCCAGACTGGCTATCCGGGCTTGATGGTAAGAGAATCCGACTTCGCGGGTTCATGTACCCGACCTTTACGAACACGGGGCTTACCGGCTTCCTGTTTGCCCGGGATAACGATATCTGCTGTTTCGGCAAAGACCCAAAAATTTATGACCTGTTTGTTGTGAAGCTGGATGAGGGTGAAACAACAGACTACATCCAGGGCCGGCCTTTTGACGTAGTCGGCACGTTTCATATTGAACCAGAAGTAGACGACGGCGAGCTTCTTCAGCTCTACCGAATCTCTGAAGCGAAGGTTCTCGACGACTAGCAGTCGGGGCTTCAAAACGAATCATTCGAACCCAAAAAGGTTCCTCCTATGCACAAGCTTCTCCCAGCATTCGCGATCTTCTCTGTGGTCTTAACTGCGACCGCGGCCGGCAACAACTGCTTTGCCTCCGCAACATCCGCAAACGCTGCGGCTTGTTGTCCGTTTTGCAATGCTCCGTCGTTGACTCTGGCGGAGGAATTCACCGAAGCCGACATCGTGGCCTTGGTTCGTTGGAAGGGCGGCGAGAAAGCCACCGACATCGACCCCGGTTCTTCGAAGTTCGAGATCGTCGAGATTCCTCGGAACCAGGGTGTGAAGATCGACAAGAAGAAGCTGATCGAACTGCCTCGGTATCGGGCCGCTTCCGATGGTGACTTGTTTGTGTTGATGGGAACGCAAAACGAAAAGCTGGAATGGAACACAACACGGGCCGTTTCGAAGGAAGCTTACGCTTATATGTCCGGAGCTCCGTCGCCGGATGAATCGACTACAGAACGTTTGAAGTACTACCTGAAATATCTCGAACACGAAGACGAAACCATTGCGATGGATGCCTACGGTGAGTTCGCCAATGCACCGTACAAAGACATCACCCCACTGAAAAACGAGTTACCTCGCGAGAAGATCAGCAAGTGGGCTTTCGATCCGGAAACGTCGCCGACCCGGCTGAGCCTCTACGGGCTCTTGCTTGGCCTTTGTGGAAACGAAGACGACGCGAAGAAAATGGAAGCCCATATCTGCAAGCCAAGTAAAGACTATCGGCTTGGTCTCGACGCGATGATCTCTGGTTACCTCTTGCTGAAAGGCGACAAAGGCCTGGACGTGATTGACAAGAAAAAGCTCGCTACGTCTGTCATGAAAGACGAGGAAGGCGAAGAGTTTCAGATTCCATTCAGTGAGACCTACGCCGTCGTCGGAGCCGTCCGGTTCATGTGGACCTACGCCGATACTCGCATTCCAAAGGCTCGCCTAAAGAAGTCCATGCGACTACTCCTGAACCGTCCAGCCGTCGTTGATCTCATCATCCCAGACTTGGCTCGATGGAAGGACTGGGAGATCAGCGAACAGCTATTCGAGCTTTACGGCAAGAAGGGTTACGACCAGCGAGCAATCAAGCTGGCCATCACGAAGTTCCTGATTCACTGCAGTCGCGACGTTCCAAAAGACGCCAAAGAAGACCCGGCACACGTCGTTACAGCGAAGAAACTGGTAGAGAAGATTAAGGAAATGGACCCAAAGACGGTTCGCGACGCCAAGCGGACCATCATCTGATCGGCTGGGGCCCACTGGGCGCAACGAACGGGCATTTGACGCGAACCGGAGATGAACAGCAGGAATGAAAGGAACTTCACCGCTTCCCTACTTCCTCCTGTCACTCCGCGCGGTCGGGTTACATACCGCACTTCTCTTGTTGACATGTTGTTGTCTTAGGCAACCAACTGCCCGGGCCGACGAGCCTGTCATTCACCTGAGCTTCTCCAGCGAACAGACATTGCCCATGCAGGCGCGTGGGAATGTCTTGCGTGATCAGGCCGGGCCGCGACCTCCTGCCTTTCCGGACTTCAACGGCGACAACACTGCGGTCCGATTGGATGGCAAGAGTTATCTCGCGTTCAAAGATCCCGTCGACCATGACCGTTTTGACTTTCGCAACGGCGATGAGATCACCCTTGAAGCGTGGGTGAAACTTGAGGACGCACGCGATGGGCAGCAAACGTATGTGATTGGTAAAGGCCGAACCGGTAATGCAGGAATGGCTAAGGACAATCAAAATTGGGCTCTGCGGACTGTGTCGCAGAAGGGAATTGTTCGACTTAGCTTCTTGTTTGCGTCGAAGAAATCAGGCAATCAATCACACTGGCATCGTTGGACGTCCACGCTGGGCTTCACAGCGAAAAGTGGCTGGCACCACATCGCGGTCACCTACCGCTTTGGCAATCCGAAGTCGATTGGTGGCTGGATTGATGGAGTGCCCACTGATGGTGCCTGGGATATGGGTGGTGCGACTACTCTGCCTCCCGTTGTCGATGAAGACGACGTGTGGGTTGGATCGGCCAGTGGCGGCAATCCGGGTAATAGCTTTCGTGGCTGGCTGGACGAGGTTGCGGTTCACCGTGAGATCCTCGATGACAAAGAACTACGGTCGCGATTCAAAAGCCTGACTGGGCCCAGAATTGCCGGCCCTCTGCCAGAAGAAATGCCCAACGTTGGGCCAATACCCGCAGGCAGAGTCTTGATGAGTTTTGCGGAAGGAATGCCAGACGAACGTCGTTGGTTGATCGTGGGGGAATCCTGGCCTGCTGAGACGACACGGTTATTGTCTGACCAATTTCTTTTGAATCGCATTCCAATTCGATACGACGACTGGGGCATTCGGTCAGCGTGGAAGCCGCCAGTTTTAGCGCGATGCGCTGCCGATGTTGTGTTGCCGGTTGGAACCCACGAATTCGTGGTGCGAACAAGATCTTTGGCTCGACTATGGATTGATGGAAAGCTGGTTGCTCGAATCAAACCCGCGAGGCGGCGGAGTGGAAATCTGGAACCGGTAGAAGAACCACCGGAACCACTTTCGATCGGCGGGCGTCGGCTTGCGTTCACGCAGCAGGAGACGATCGGTTCTCACTTCGTACAGGAATCAAAGACCTCGCGGGTTGTTCTGGAGTTTCTGGTTGGAAGCAAGAAAGAGCGGACGGATCCAGGCGAATCGCTTGTTGCGATCCGGATCGGTGGTGAGCAGCAGTATCGCGTCCTTTCTCCGAATCTTTCGTTGAGCTTGACGGACAGGTCGGTCACCGCGGCGCTCAAGAAGATCGATCGGCAGATGACGACGCTGGATGATTCAAATCGTCGTCAGGCAGCAGCATCACAGGATGGCTACTGGCGCGAACGACATGATGTCGCACGCGGAAAGGGAACGTCATCCAATGCTTCAATCGAGGATTACATTGATTCAAAGCTGACGCGTGCGAAAAAGCGTGCAGCTCAATTTGATTCTGACACGACGGAGCACTTCCACGAGACCGTTCTCCCTTTGCTCCGCGAGCAGTGTTTTCGATGCCATGGGGACAAGGCTCAGGGTGGATTGCGTCTCACTAGAAGAGAATCGGCACTACTCAGTGGCGATTCGGGTATCGCTGCGGTCGTGCCGGGGAAGCCGGCCGAGAGCG